>NZ_WANV01000017.1 GCF_015521605.1 Thermococcus sp. | reverse complement strand
GCTAAACCCGGTGGTGAAAATGGTTCACTGGGCGGATTACATGGCCGAGAAGATTATCAGGGAACGCGGTGACAAGGATGAATACGTCGTTGAGAGCGGGATAACTCCGAGCGGTTACGTTCACATAGGGAACTTCAGGGAGTTTTTCACGACCTATATAGTCGGCCACGCCCTCCGCGATAGGGGCAAGAAGGTGAGGCACATCCACATGTGGGATGACTACGACCGCTTTAGGAAGGTCCCGAAAAACGTCCCGCCTGAGTGGAAGGAACACCTCACAAAGCCGGTTAGGGAGGTTCCCGACCCTTGGGGCTGTCACGACAGCTACGCTGAGCACTTCATGGAGCTCTTCGAGAGCGAAGTTGAAAAGCTCGGAATAGAGGTGGACTTCCTCCACGCCTACGAGCTCTACA
This sequence comes from Thermococcus sp., assembly GCF_015521605.1. Taxonomy (NCBI): domain Archaea; kingdom Methanobacteriati; phylum Methanobacteriota; class Thermococci; order Thermococcales; family Thermococcaceae; genus Thermococcus; species Thermococcus sp. The sequence continues at coordinate 70,366 of NZ_WANV01000017.1, read as the reverse complement.
AGAGCGGCGAGTACGCGGAGGAGGTGAAGCTCGCCCTAGAGAAGAGGGACGAGATAAAGGCCATCCTCGACAAGTACCGCGAGAGGGCCAAGCAGCCGCCGCTCGAGGAGAGCTGGCAGCCGGTTATGGTCTACTGCCCGCACTGCAGGAAGGAGGCTGACTTCGTCTCCTGGGACGGCGAGTGGAAGGTCTCCTATAAGTGCCCCCACTGCGGTAGGGAGGGCGAGACCGACATAAGAGAGGGCAACGTCAAGCTCAGGTGGAGGGTTGACTGGCCGATGCGCTGGGCTCACTTCAGGGTCGACTTCGAACCGGCTGGAAAGGATCACTTGGCGGCCGGCGGCTCCTACGACACGGGGAGGGAGATAGTGGAGAGGGTCTTTGACTGGCCCGCACCGATGACGCTCATGTACGAGTTCGTTGGGATCAAGGGACAGAAGGGCAAGATGAGCGGATCAAAGGGCAACGTTATACTCCTCAGCGATCTGTACGAGGTTCTTGAGCCAGGGATAATACGCTTTATCTACGCCAAGGCGAGGCCCAACAAGGAGCTCAGGATAGACCTCGGTCTGGGTTTGCTGAACCTCTACGATGAGTTCGACAAGGTTGAGCGCATCTACTTTGGACTTGAAAAGGCCAAGAACCCGGAGGAGGAAGAGGAGCTCAAGAGAACTTATGAGCTTTCGATGCCGGAGGTTCCGGGGAGGCTCACAGCCCAGGCACCCTTCAGGTTCCTGGTCACGCTCGTCCAGATGCCCCACCTCGACGAGGAGGGCATAATCCGCGTCCTCCAGGAACAGGGTCATCTCCCCGAGAAGCTCGGCGAAGAAGACGTCGAACGGGTGAAGCTCCGCATACGCTTGGCTAGGAACTGGGTTGAGAAGTACGCCCCGGACAACGTGAAGTTCACCCTCCTGGAGAAACCTCCCGAGATTGAACTGGGGCCCGAGATAAGGGATGCCATGCTTGAGGTTGCGGAGTGGGTGGGGTCCCACGGGGCCTTCACCGTTGACGATCTCAACAACGCCATCTTTGGGGCGGCAAAGAAGCGCGGAATCCCGAGCAAGGAGTGGTTCAGGGTGCTCTACAACATCTTCATCGGCAAGGACCGCGGGCCAAGGCTGGCACCTTTCCTGGCCTCCCTCGACAGGGACTTTGTGATAAGGCGTCTCCGCATGGAGGGCTGATTTCAGTCTTCAACCTTTTCTTGCCTTTCCCCGTGGTATTTTCGGGGCTTTTTCCAGCCAGTCGAATTTTCTCGACAACAGGTTTTTATCGCCTCTCTCCCAAAGCCTTCCGGTGGTGCTCATGGAGTTCAACCTGATAATCACCGGCGTCGGCGGACAGGGCGGTTTGACCCTTTCCAGGATAGTGGGAAACGCTGCCATGCACGAGGGCTACAACGTCAGAATAGGCGAAACCCTCGGGATGAGCCAGCGCTATGGGAGCGTTCTCAGCTACCTGAGGTTTGGGGAGGATGTCTACTCACCCCTAATCGAGGAGGGAAAAGCCAGCCTCATGCTCGCCCTTGAACCCGCCGAGGCACTGAGAAACGCCCGGTTTTTGGGTAAAAACAGCACGGCCGTGATAAACGCCTACCCGATACACACCGCGACGACACTCGTCGGAAAGGAGAAGTACCCGGAGCTGGAGGAGATACGGAAAGCCATCGGCAGAATATGCCCCGTCCACATGCTGGACTTCCAGCGCGAGGCCGACAGAATAAACCCCAGAACCCTCGGCGTCCTGATGCTCGGCTACGCCTATGGAAAGGGCCTTGTGCCCCTCAAGAAGGAGTCCCTCTACGAGGGGATAAGGCTCACCCTCCGGGAGAAGCTCTGGGAGATCAACTTCAGGGCCCTTGAACGGGGAATCGAGCTCGCTGGGGGCTGACTTTTCTTTTCACTCGTTGTGCTTTATGAAGAATGCGTAGAATATCGCCGTCGCTATGACGTACAGCAGGGCAGTCGCGTAGAACGGATAGCTCAGGGACATTCCGAACAGCAAGCCTCCGACGTAGTTCCCCCCACCGCGCATGAAGGTTGAGAAGGCCCTCCTTATTCCCGCGGCGGTGGCCTTCTCCTCGGTCGAGAAGAAGCCCATCATGAAGGAGTCGTTTATGGGCCAGACTATGTTCATGAGAATGGAGCGGACGACGTAGAGCAGTGCCGCTAACAGGAAGGTCTCTATCGACGGGAATATCGCGAAGAGAAAGGCCGCTATGCTCTGGAAGGAAGTTATCACCTTGACCGGCCCTATCCTGTGAACCAGCCTTGGAAGGCCGAAGGAGCCGAGGCCCATCGCCAGCTGCTGGAAAAAGAATATCCCGCTTATAGCCGCGAGCGTCTGCCCGAACCGGAGCTTGAAGTAGAGGCTCATGTAGGGGATGGTTATTCCCGCCCCGAAGCCTATCAGCGCGCTCGGAAGGGAGAACTTGAGTATCTTTATGACAAGCTCGCGGTTCCAGTTTATCCGCGGGTTCTTCACGGGCACGTCGCGGATTATGAGCAGCGCGGGAATGACGAGAACGAACTGAAGGAGCGCAAGCGAGATGACCAGCCGGTAGGCTATCCCCTCCGTCAGCCCGAGCCCCACGAAAAAGCCCGGGGCAAAGCCAGCTATGAGGACTCCCAGGGCGTTGAATATCGTCCCCAGACCAAAGCTTATCGAGAACGCGTGATGGCGCCTCTCCTCGCCAACTTCCTCGCTGAGCAGGGCGGTGAAGTTTGGCTGTCTCAGCCCCATGTTCGCGCCGACCAGGAAGAAGCCGAGGGCAAGGACGTAGTCGTTTATCGCGGCCACCTGGAGGAGCCTTCCGGCGAGTCCAAGGAGGGCCGAAATGATGAGGGTCTTCCTATAGCCCAGCCTCAGTGAGACCTGCCCGGCCATCAGGAAGAAAAGTCCCCCTGTGAACGTCTGTATTGAGAAGAACGTCCCCATGGCGGCCATATCGTAGCCTAGGACGGCCAGATAGAACGGCATGATGAATATTGAGAACTGGAGGAAGAGCTGGCCCGCTGCGTTGGCCGCTATGAGTATCTTTGCGTCTCTGCCGTAGCCCTGGAACATGTGCTAACGTTAATCTTAGCGTTTATAAGTCTGTCGAACTGAAGTCTTTTATACCGCGTGGAGTTTCTATATATCGGCGGTGATATCTATGGAGTTCCGGAAAATCCAATTTACCGGCAGGAGTTCATACATAATCTCCCTCCCCAAGAAGTGGGTTCGGGAACACGGCCTCAGCCAGGGTGATGTCGTTCCCCTCTCTATAAACCCTGACGGGAGCATAACCATCTTTCCGAAAGAGCCGAGGGAGGTAAGCGAGAGGAAGATCCTCACCATATCACGCGAGTACTCCCCTGACATGGCAGTCAGGCTCGTTATATCCGCCTACATCCAGGGCTACGATGTCCTTGAGATTCACCTGGCCGAGGAGATGCCGATATACAAGGTCAAGATAAGGAAGGTGCTCCAGAGCCTCCCGGGCGTTGAGATAATACTCGACGAGCCCCAGAGGATAGTCGCCAAGAGCCTCCTCGATGAGGAGGAGGTCAACCTCGCCGAGCTCTTGAACAGGATACGCTCCCTCATAATATCGATGCTGGGCGACCTTGAGCTTCTCATAGCTTCCCCCGGCGATGGGGAGATTCTCCGTGACATAAACGACCTTGAGAACGAGCTCGACCGCTTTTACTTCCTCATAATTCGCGCCGTCAACAGGCTCCTCAGCAAACGCGGTGTTACGGAGGAGAGCGGCATAATAAGGAGGACCTTCGACCTGCTGGGCATACTGTTCATAGTCAGGAACATTGAACGCATAGGCGACCACATAACGAGAATCGCCGAGAACCCGAGCGAGATAAGCGTGCCGTACCTCAAGGAAAAGTTCAGCCAGATGATGGCACAGATAGAGGAGAGGGACCTGGGCAAGATAGACAGGCTCATGCTTGAGCTGAAGGAGGAAATACGCTCCATAGACTACCGGCAGTCGATAGCCCTTGAGAGCTACCGGAGAATCCTGGAGTACCTTGAGAACATCGGAGAAACGATAATCAACATGGCCCTGAGCTGAAGTTCCTATCTTTCCGTTTCCACAATTCTTTTAACCATTCGAGGACTTTTTATTACGGTGGTTCTCATGGTCGCGATAATAGTTCACGGTGGTGCCGGCACTATACGAAAAGAAGAGCGCATTCCAAAGGTCATCGAGGGTGTTAGAGAGGCTGTCCTGGCCGGCTGGCGCGAACTCAAGAGGGGTTCTGCTTTAGATGCGGTTGAGGAGGCAGTCAAGGTTCTTGAGGACAACCCGCTGTTCAACGCGGGCACCGGAAGCGTCCTCACACTCGACGGAAAGGTCGAGATGGACGCGGCCATAATGCGCGGCAAAACGCTCGAAGCCGGGGCCGTCGCCGGGATCTGGGGCGTCAAGAACCCAATAAGCGTCGCGAGGAAGGTGATGGAAAAAACCGACCACGTTCTGCTCAATGGCGAGGGGGCGGTAAGGTTCGCCAGGCTCATGGGTTTCGAGGAGTACGACCCAGTGACCGACGAGAGGCTGAGGCAGTGGGAGGAGCTTAGGAAAAAGCTGCTCGAAACGGGCGAAACGAAGCACTGGAAGAAGCTCAACGAACTGATCAAGGAGTATCCGGAGGTGCTGAGGAGCACGGTTGGAGCGGTCGCCTTCGACGGCGAGGAGGTTGTTGCAGGGACGTCCACGGGTGGTGTCTTCCTCAAGATGTTCGGCCGCGTTGGGGATACGCCGATAATCGGCGGCGGAACCTACGCCAACGAGGTTGCCGGCGCCTCGTGCACCGGTCTCGGCGAAGTGGCAATAAAGCTCGCCCTGGCCAAGAGCGCCACGGACTTCGTCAGGCTCGGGATGGGTGCCCAGGCTGCGAGCGATGCGGCCATAAACCTCGCAACGCGCTACTTCGGCAGGGACACGATGGGCATAATAATGGTCGACGCCAGGGGCAACGTGGGCTTTGCAAAGAACACGAAGCACATGAGCCACGCCTTCATTAAGGATGGCATGGATGAACCCATAGCGGGGGTTTGAGCCATCGACAGAACCCTCCGGGACATCTGGCTTCTCAACTTCTCGACCTTCTTTTTCTTCCTGGGCATAAGCGTAGTCAACCCCATAATATCGCCCTTCGCGATAACCCTTGAGGCCACCCCTTTTCTCGTGGGTCTGGTGGCCGGGGTTGCCTCCGTCGTCTCGCTCTTCTCCAAGCCCATAGGTGGGCTGATCGGAGACAGGGGCTACAGATTCCATGCCATGATGGCGGGCAACCTTCTCGGCATGCTCGCGGGGATTCTCTACATAACCTCCGCACTCCTTGGAAATCTGTGGATATTCGCCTTTGCAAGGGCAATTCACGGCTTTTCAATGGGGATATTCTTCCCCTCCAGCCTCTCCACGGCCGTTGATCTCGCACCCGAGGGACGTATCGGCGAGACCCTCGGATGGCGCGGCATGATGTTCTCCCTGGGCAACATAATAGGCCCCGCTCTCGGCGGCTACCTCTCGGACACGCTTGGCTTTGTGGGGGCCTTCTCCTTTACCGTGATATTTTCCTTCGTTGGGGTCACCCTCGTTGTTCCGGTGTGGCGTGACGGCAGGAAGAAGGCGGCCAGAAGGGAAGAAAGGCGTGAAAAGGTCAGCTACTCGGAACTCCTCAGGAGCTATTTTCTGGCGGCATCGCTGGCGCTGTTCTTCTTCTCATTCTCCTACGCTGGTGTTATAACCTATCTGCCGGCACTCTACAAGATACTCGGGATGCCCCAGAGCGTGTTCGGCTTCTACATGATGGTCATAGGGATAGCGAGCTTTATAATGAGGCTCTTTGGGGGAAGAAGCGCCGACAGGATGGGGCCGATTCCGGTCATAAGGGCGGGCATGCTCCTCGTCATACTGGGCTACATCATACTCCTCTTCAACAAGCTCCCCCCGTATTCGTACCTCAGCGCCGTGGTCATCGGAACGGGCTTTGGTCTCTCGGTTCCGGCGATGCAGCTCATGGCCCTGGGTAACCTCCCGGCGAGGATCAGAACCATGGGTTCGAGCGTCTACACGATGTTCTTTGACCTCGGGATGCTCGGGGGACAGGTTGCCCTCGGGTATGTGGCGAATCTTGAGGGCTACGCTGGAGTCTTCCCACTGCTCCCGTTCATAGCGGCCGCATCACTTATAATAGTCCACGCGCCTCTCATCATGGGAGGTAGGGAAAAATGAAGATCAGGGTCTCCTACGGAACCGCCATAGCCATGGGGCTGATAAGGGCCAGGATGCTGGCCAGACCGACAACGGCGTACCTCATGACGTACCACGACGGCCGCTGCCGGAACAACTGTGCCTTCTGCCCCCAGGCCAGGGGAAGTGGAGCGGATCTCAGGCGGTTATCCCGCATAACCTGGCCAGCCTTTGACGTGGAGGAAGTTGTTAAAAGCCTTCCGGGGGGCGGTTTTGCGAGAATATGCCTCCAGACGGTTGATTATCCCGGCCTAGTCTCTGACGTTATCGAGCTCCTCGATCTTTTCCAGCCCCTGGGCATTCCGGTCTCGGTCTCGATAACGCCCGTGGACAGGGATACTCTTGAGGAGTTCAAATCACGGGGGGTTGACTACATTGGCGTCGGCCTCGACGTGGCCAGTGAGAGGCTCTATCCGGAGATCAAGGAGTCCCTTTACTCCTGGGACGAGATGTGGCGTTTCACGGAAGATGTCATCGACGTCTTTGGCGATGGAAAGGCCCTCGTTCACCTTATAATAGGCCTCGGAGAGACGGATAGGGAAGCCGTGGAGACCATTGGGCGGGCGTATTCGATGGGTGCATGGGTTTCCCTCTTCGCCTTCACGCCTATAAGGGGAACCCGCCTTGAGAACGCAGAGCCCCCGAGCCTCGCCAGGTACAGGAGAATCCAGGTGGCACACTACCTCATAAAGGAGGGGCTCGCCGCGCCGGAGGACTTTGAGTTCGATGAGGAAGGCTCCCTCGTCGGGTTTGGAGCCGACGTTGATGAGCTTGCCTCGGTGATTCCACCCGAGATATTTGCCACCCACGGTTGTCCGGGCTGCAACAGGCCGTACTACAATGAAAGACCAAAGAAAGAGCCCTATAACTTCCCCGAAAGTCCGGAGGAGGACTACGTGAGGCGCGTCCTTCAATCTATCCTCTGAGGAGCTCCATTATCTCGTTGAACTCGTCGAGCTTGAATCTCTCCTCGACCTTTTCTCCCCTCGCCATTTTCATGAGTGCCCTGACAAAGCGGTGAAGTTCCTCGTCGTCCTTCACGAGGCTGAGGGTCACCTCCATGCCCCCGGAAATGTCCCCGAGCCTGTTCTCTTTCTTCATTATGAACAGGATGTCCCCGAGCCTCTTTATTCCCAGCCTGTACAGTTCTTCACTGGGGGCGCGGTGGATTGCCCGGAGCGCGCACTTCACTGCCCCGCTGTAGTTGTCCTCCTGAAGAAAAATCTCCGCGAGTCTGAAGCATGCCTCGAAGTAGAACTCCGGCTCCTCATCCCTGGCCAGCTCCATTATCTCGTCGAGCTTTTTCTTCGTTCTCTCAAGGTCTCTGGCATTTTCGGCCTCTATGGCCTCCCGAAAGAGCCTCATTATCTTCTCGCGTCTGTTTGGGGTTATCATCATCCCTCACCCCGGCTCTCAAGCCAGGCCTTTTCAAAGCCGGGCCACACATCTTCAAACCTCTTCTCCACGCGCCATCTTCTCCTGAAGGCGTTGAGAAGCACTGTTATATCCCTTTTGAGAAGCTCGTAGCTCTCCGGGTGAGCGGTTGTGACGTACTGGGCCCAGTCGATTATAAGAACCCCCCCGTCGTGGGTCAGAACGACATTGAACTCGCTCATGTCCGAGTGGACGATGCCGAAGCGGACTATCTTGATGTACTCGTCCAGAACCATGTCGAGTATCCCCCTCGCTTCCTCCATGGACAGGTCTGTGTCGCGAAGCTCCGCCAGCTCGGTCCCGTCTATGAACTCCATGACGACCACGTGCCTGTTCCAAGCTACCGGCCTTGGAACCCTGGCTATGGGGCTGAGAAGCGTCAGCGCTTCGTACTCCTTCTTCGCTATGAGCCTTGAGACGTAGAGCCAGCTCGTGTGCCTTTTGTCCTGGAAAACATGCCCGTGATAGGCGGCCTTTCTTGAGGCGGTTCTGCCGCCTATGCGGTTGAACTTGACGGCTACCTTCTCCCCGGCCGGCGTTACTCCCACGTACACATCGGCGTCCTTTCCAACGCCTACCTGTGCCGTGCTTATCGCCTCGACTACTCCCTTCTTCGCCAGCGCCCTTATCGCCAGAACGTCGTAGCCGTGTATCGTGAGCTGGTAGCCGATGTAACCTATGTCGCTCCTCCGCCTGACGAGGGACATGTCGTCGAGCTTGCCCAGTCTGAAGGACGCCGTTTCGATGTCAACCCTCGCGAACCTGGCTATGTCCTCCAGGGGGACCCATCTGTGGTGGCGCATATTCAGCTCTACTCCCCTGAGTATCCTGAAGTCCAGGTCGCGCAGGCTGGGGTATGCCTCCAGTGCCAGTAGCTTGCTTACCATTGCTCCCTCCCTAAATTCCGTTCCTGGCCGGCATTTATAAACATAGTTGGCCGGCATTGCCCAACAGACTTTTAAACGCTTAGCCCTTTATCGAAACCATGCGGAGGAGGCTCCTATTGCTTGTGTCGCTCGGATGGGTTTTCAACTATGCCCACAGGATGGCCATCCCGCCCCTTATCCCTATGATAAAGGCAGAGCTTGGGATAAACAACGCCGAGGCGGGACTCTTGATGACCGCCCTGCTCCTACCCTACGCCCTCATTCAGGTTCCTGCCGGATACATCGGCGACCGCTTTGGGAGGAAGAGGCTCCTTGTTCTCAGCATAATTGGGTACTCCCTTTCTTCAGCCCTCATAATCCTTGCCCGGGAGTACTGGGAGCTTCTGGCTGTTAGGGCTCTCTACGGTCTTTTCTCGGGTCTGTATTATGCCCCGGCGACGGCCCTGATAAGCGAGGTCTATCGGGAGAGAAAGGGCTCTGCCCTGGGCGTCTTCATGGTCGGTCCGCCCGTCGGCAGCGGAATAGCCCCCCTGATAGTCGTCCCCATCGCTGTGAGCATCCAATGGCGCTACGCCTTTCTGATGCTCTCGGCAATGAGCCTGATAACCGGAATCGCCCTCGCCTTCGCCGTCAGGGGTGAGGTCTCAAAGCCGTCCCGCGTCAGGTTCTCAATTCCCCGGAACGTTTTCCTGCTCAGCACGGCGAACTTCATAGTTCTCGCGGCTTTCTTTGGACTTCTTACCTTCCTGGTCTCTTTCCTGGTTAACGCGGGCGTTTCCTTCGAAACGGCGTCCCTGCTTTTCTCTCTCCTTTCGGTTATCGGAATCGCCGGCTCGCTCTTCGGCGGCGGCCTCTACGACAGAATAGGGAGGAGGAGCGTGGCGGTGGTCTTTGGTCTCAACGCCCTCCTCACCCTGATCCTCACCCTCACCGCTTCCCCCTGGGTGATCATTCCCTTGGGACTGACGTTCTACTCCGTGGGGGCCATAGTCACGGCCTACACGTCGGAAAAGGCTGCCGGGGATAACCTCGGTTCCGTCATGGGGTTCGTCAACATGGTCGGGTTCTTTGGCGCAACCGTTGGCCCGTACCTCGTTGGACTCCTCATTGACGGCTTCGGCTATGAGAAGGCGTTTCTGTCGATACCCCTGATGTACCTGGTGGCGTGGGGGATAATCCGGGTGGAAGAAAAGCTGGAAAAGAAGGAAATCAGCCGTACATGACCTCGTGCATGGCTATCTGCTGGGCAAGCTTCTGCTCGGAGCTGAAGACCTTCTCTATTGCCTTGAGGAAGTCGTCCTGGATAACGTACTCGCGCCTTGCCCTTATGGCGAACATTCCGGCCTCAGTTGCGATCGCCTTCAGGTCTGCCCCACTGGCTCCTTCAGTCATCTCCGCTATGATGCGCAGGTCTACGCCCTTAAGGTTCATCTTTCTGGTGTGGACCCTGAGTATCTCCAGCCTGCCCTTGAAGTCCGGAAGCGGAACCTCGATAAGCCTGTCGAACCTTCCTGGCCTGAGGAGGGCAGGGTCAAGGATGTCTGGCCTGTTGGTCGCCGCTATCACCTTAACGTTTCCGCTCGGGTCAAAGCCATCCATTTCGGCTAAGAGCTGCATGAGGGTCCTGTTGACCTCCCTCTCGCCGCCTGTCGTCTCGTCCATCCTCTTAGCGCCTATTGCGTCAATTTCATCGATGAATATTATCGTCGGGGCCTTCTCCTTGGCCAGTTCGAAGAGCTCGTGAACCAAGCGGGCTCCTTCGCCTATGAACTTCCTCACCAGCTCGCTGCCGACGACCTTTATGAATGTGGCGTTGACTTCGTGGGCGAGGGCCTTCGCCATGAGGGTCTTTCCACATCCGGGCGGGCCGTAGAGGAGGACTCCCTTCGGTGGCTCAATCCCCACCTTTTCAAAGAGCTCCGGGTGCTTGAGCGGAAGCTCGACAGCCTCCCTTAGCTCCTGCAGCTGTTTGTCCAGGCCGCCGATGTCGTTATAGCTGACCTCCGGCCTTTCGATGACCTCAAAGCCCAGAACGCTCGGGTCTTTCTCGCTGGGAAGGAGTTCCACTATGGCCATGGTTCTCTGGTCGAGGGCGACCCTCGCCCCGGGTTTGAGGTTGTCCCTCTCTATCCAGGGGGCTATCCTGACCACGAAGCGCGGACCGTTGTAGTTCTGGACTATCGCCCTGTCCTCGTCGAGCAGCTCAAGGAGCGTGCCCGCGAAGGCTGGAGGCTGTCTCAGCCGGGACATTTCCATCCTCAGGCGGGAAAGCTCTCTCTCCAGTCTCTCCTTGTCGGCCTCCAGGGTTCTCACCTGGAGTTCAAGCTGCCTGATCCTCCTTTTGAGGTACATGATGTAATCATCGTACTCGTCCGATGGTTTAACGCCAACGTCTTCAACGCTCATAATCTTTCACCTCTCACAATCCAAACTGTGTAGAAGGGCCTTTTTAACTCTATCCTTTCCATGTATCCTTTGGGGCACCCAGCTTTATATACCTTTGGTACGAGATGTGCGGATTTTTCCTGACTTAATTTTGAAGTAATGGATACGTGGTTTATTTGCGAAATTCTTATTAACTTCGAGTACCAATTATAAGGGGGTTATAGCACAGGGGTGGGATGTAATGAGAGTTGAGATAAAGTTCAGGCCCGCAAAGGAGGGCACGATTCTTCCGTTCAATTATAACTACGATGTTTATGCTCAACTCCTTGAAAAGATGGCAATAGTCTCTCCAGAGATTGCCCACGAGGCCGAAGTGAGTCACGTTGATTACTTCACCTTCTCCCGTATCATGGTCAGGAAGCGCGAGCTGATCCCTGATAAGGGGATAAGGGTGCTCTCCGATGACGTTTCCCTCTATGTCTCCTCTTCTTCCAGTGAGCTCATAAAGGCCGTCGTGGAGGGCTTCATAGACAGTCCGGTTCTTCAGCTGGGCGATGCAGCCTTCATAGCGGACGACATCAAGATTCTCAAGGAACCGCGCATAAAGGACGGGGCGCTCTTCTCAACGCTCAGTCCCATAATGGTCAGAACTGTCAAGCTCAGCGGAAACAGGATGAAGATATGGGATCTCTACCCCAGCGAGGAGGCCTTCTTTGACAAGCTCCGCAAGGTAATGCTGATGAGGTACTCGGCAATAATGGGCACGATGCCCGAGGAAAGGGACTTCACGATTGATGTCATCAAGTTCAAGCCCGTCAGGATTCTCGTCAGGGATACCTATTACCGCGGCTCCCTCATGATATTCCGCTACCACGGCTCCCTTGAGATAGCCCGCTTCGGCTACGAGAACGGCTTCGGAGAGAAGACCCGCTACGGCTTTGGAATGGTCAAAGTAATTGATGAAGAGCCCAGACGAGAAGGCCAAGGCTGAGCTCTATCAGCCACACAATAGCCACAAGCTTGGGCTCGGTAACCCTGACTTTTCTCATTATTTTCCCCAGGAGGCTGGGATAGGGCGGTGCCTGGAGCGTCCCATCAGGGAGAACCCTCGTTCTCCCGTGCCTCCTCACACCGAAGCGAACACCTGCCGCCTTTATGACGAAGTCAAGGAAGTGGGGGATGAGGAGAAGCGCCGCGTAGATCTCCACCTTCCCGGTGATGGCGACCAGTCCTATTAGGGCACCGATGCTGAGGGTTCCGGTATCGCCCGGAAAGACCCTTGCGGGATACCTGTTCCACCACAGGAAGCCCAACGCTGCTCCCATCCCGGTCAGCGCGATGACTCTGGCATTTCCTTCGGTTATCGCGGCCAGAACTCCCAGGATTATGGCGGATGTCCCCACCTCCAGTCCGTTGAACCCAGCCAGCATGTTCACAAGATTCGCCGAGCCGGTAACGAAGAGCACAGCGAAAACTGGATACAGAATGCCCAGATTGAGGGTGTGACCGAAGAGATCTACCTCCGATGCGATGCTGAAGAACGCCACCGGGACAGAGACCAAGAGCGATATAACAACCTTGTGGAGCTGTCTCAGGTTAGTCAGATCGTCTATGATCCCGACGACTCCGAAGAGCAGGAAGACCATGAGAACCTTTACGATTTCCTCGTTCATGAAGGGTGAGAGCGCCAGGGGGATGGCGAGGAGAAGGGCTATGCCCCCCATCTCCGCCACTTCCGGCTGGTTCATTTTGTGGATGTCTCTCCCGATTATTCCAGCCCTCTTCATTCTTGCGGCGACGTAAGGGGTGAGGATGAGCGTTAGGGTTAAACCTATAAGCGGAGCGGCCGCTATCATATCTTAGACACCCAACTTCCTTAGGACTGGCCAAAAATAAACCCTTCGGTGAGAACATGGACGTGAAACTGGTGGTCTTTGACCTTGATGGAACACTGGTCGGTGCACCCAGACCCTTCGCTGAAATTAAGGAAGAGCTCAAATCCTGGCTCATTGAAATGGGGATACCCGAAGAAATAATCGGCGATCTGACGCCTATGTACGAGAATCTGCTGAGGATATCTCGCGAGACGGGAAGGGACTTTGAGGAGCTTTACTCGATCCTTGTCGAGCTTGAGTCTGAAAGAATGAAGGACGGCTTTCTGTTTGACGGAGTCCTGCAGGTCTTGAACTTTCTGAGGGAGAGGAACATCAAGATGGCGATAATGACCAGGAGCTCTCGGGAGGCAACGCTGAAGGCCTTAGAGATGCACGGGATAGGCGACTATTTTGGCGTGGTCTCCACCAGGGACGATGTCCCTCCCGATGAGCTCAAGCCCAGCCCCGGACAGCTCCGGAGGATAATCGAGGCCTTTGGCCTTGAACCGACCAATGTTCTGGTGGTTGGTGACCACGGCTACGACGTACTCCCGGCCAGGGAGCTCGGCGCGTTGAGCGTCATGATAACGGGCCACATAGCCGGAAGGATGAGCTTCTCGGTAGACTCGACGCCCCATTTTGAAGTTCAGGATATGAAGGGCCTCCTTGCACTCCTGGAAAACCTCCTCAGTACCTACGTTGTTGTTCCCGCCTACAATGAGGAGGTGACCATCGGTGCCGTCCTCGATGAGCTGCTCAAATATTTTAGACGGGAGGAGATAGTTGTCGTCAACGATGGCTCCCGCGACAGAACCCGGGAGATAGCCCGCTCGAAGGGTGTCCACGTCCTCACCCACTTGGTCAACCGCGGCCTCGGCGGCGCACTCGGCACCGGAATAATGTACGCCCTCAGGAGGAACGCCCGCCTTATCCTCACCTTCGACGCCGACGGTCAGCACCTCGTGAGCGATGCCCTGAGGGTTATGAAGCCCGTCGCCGAAGGAAAGGCGGACTTTGCCGTTGGTTCGAGGCTTAAGGGCGACACCAGTCAGATGCCCTTCGTGAAGCGCTTCGGGAACTTCGTCCTCGATGCCATAACGGCCGTCTTTGCGCGAAAATACGTCAGCGACAGTCAGAGCGGGCTGAGGTGCTTTAGCAGGGATTGCGCCGCAAAGATAAGGATAACCTGCGACCGCTATGCGGTTTCAAGCGAGATCATCATCGAGGCCGCCAGGAACGGCTGTCGCATTGTTGAGGTACCAATCCGCGCCGTGTACACCGAGTATTCCATGAAAAAGGGGACGAACATCCTGGAGGGTGTTAAGATAGCCCTCAACCTGCTGTTTGATAAGCTGAGGTGATGATGATGTACGCGGTTCAGTACATAGCCATAGTTGTCGTGCTGGCCCTGATGCTCTACGTGCTGGGCAAGTACGGAAAGAAGGAGTTTGAGTGGGGTGATTTCCTCTTTTGGGAGGCCATCCTCCTGGGTCTGCTGGTGGTGGCGATATTCCCCCTCGAAATGGCCAACGAGATCCGGAAGCTCCTCGGTCTCGGGAGGGGCCTCGACGCACTGTTCGTCCTCGCGATAGGCCTGTCGTACCTCCTTATATTGAAGGTCTATGTTGCGGTGGACAGAACCGAGAGGGAGATAACGGAGCTGACGAGAAAAATCGCAATCGAGATGGAGGAGATAAACAGGAGGCTTGAGGAGATAAACGAAAAGCTCTAGTCCACGAACTCCCCAAAAAGCTCCTCCAGGAATGCCTGCACCCTTTCCTTCGAAAGCTTGAACTGTCTTATCCTGACTATTCCCTTTTCCTGCGCCTCTTTGAGCAGGATCTCCGTTGCCTCGTTGGGATACATCTCCTCGTAGACTATCTCCTTTATTCCAGCGTTTATGACTATCTTGAAGCAGATGTCGCAGGGGAAGTGGGTGACGTAGAGCGTTGCTCCTTCGAGGCTTATGCCCTTCCTAGCCGCCATCGCTATGACGTTCTGCTCGGCGTGGACCGCCCTGTGGCAGTGCCCATCGACGATGAGGCATCCCACGTCGATGCAGTGCTCCATGCCCCTGGGTGCACCGTTGTAGCCAGTGGCAAGGATGTAGCCGTCTTTCACGGCCACCGCACCGACCCTGAGGCGGGGACAGGTTGCCCGGAGGGAGACGAGCTTGGCGATAAGCATGAAGTACTCGTCCTTGGTGGGGCGGATGCGCTTTATCCTCTCTGCCTTTTCCCTATCGAGTATTATCTCAACTGTCATAGGCCATCACTGCACGCGCTGGTTGAACATGTTGTTGCCGTTGATCTCCACGAGTATCCTAAATATCCTTTCGTCGTAACTTGGGTGGGTTTCTATTATTGCCGGTTTCTGCTTCCTCTCTATCGCTGGTTCTATGCTCGGTAGGGCATTCAGCCTGACGCCAACCCTCAGGTCTTCGTAGTACTTGAGCTCTTCGAGGGCGTGTTTGAGGTTCATCGGCACATCCAGCAGTCTGAGTGCCGTTTCATCCGCCTGGAACTCCCTGCTCTTAAGGAAGTTAGCCCTGGCGATCTCGTAGAGGGCGTAGAGGAGGAGGGCCGCTATCGTAACGGCTGACCTGTGGGCAAGAAGTATGAGCACGGCCGTGAACACCATCATGAGGAATCTGCCGTAGGCGAGCACGGGGAATATCTTTGTGTCGCCGTTCTTTATGTGGCCGAGCTCATGGGCGGCAACGGCGAGTATCTCATCGCTGTCGAGAACTTCAAAGAGCCCCAGGGAAAGGACTATCGTGTTCTTGAAGGAGTATGCGTTGGGTATATAGTCGTCCAGAATATACACCCTGGGCATCGGGAGCCCGGCCTTCTTGGCCATCTCCGCTATGCCGTCGTAGAGCCATGGGATTTCGCTCCTCTGGAGTGTCAGGTAGCTGCCCTTGACGTCCTTAGTTGAGACCCAGAGGTACAGGAGGACTATTGAGCCGAAGGTAGCTAGCGCTATCCTGAGGCCCAGCTCTTTAAGGGCTATCACGGCCAGTATGACTTCAAGGGCCATGATAATGAACAGCATTTCTCATCACTTCTTAATTCTGGAGAGATAGGCGTAGGTCGCCTCCTTGAAGTTTGTCATCAGTGCATCGAGGATGCTCTGGACGACCCTCTCTTCGAACTCTTCACGGGTCGTTGTTATGGAGTACACGTACCTCATTCCACCCCTTCCCTTCTCAACGCTCCTCTTGAGGAGTCCGCGCTCGCACAGGCGGTTCATGAGGATGCTTATGGTGGAGCGCCTTATGTCCGGGTGCTTCACTTTCATATATTCATAGACCTGTCCTGCCGTCGCCACCTTGACCCTCCACATGTGCTCCATTATCTCGGCCTCAAGGGGCGGAAGAACAGCCTTTATACCTTCTTCGGTGAGCTTGAATTCGTGGGGCTGCATGGTATCACTCCTCCTCTTCCTTGTTCTATGTAGGGTGCCTAAGCTAAAAAGTTTTTGTGCTTTTCGATGCTTTGGTGTACATTTTGATTCATCAAGAGCGGTGATTAGGTTTTTAAATCTACCCAGGGAATACCTATGGGCGTGGGCCGGTGGCCTAGTCGGGACAGGGCGTCGGCCTCCGGAGCCGAAGGTCGCGGGTTCAAATCCCGCCCGGCCCGCCAGCTTTTCTGTCGTGAAAAAGAGACCCCTTTGAGAGCGCATCATCATAAGGCGCTCCCTCCCAAGCTTGTTGAATAGTTGAGAGAGGTTGAAGCCTTCTTCCCGCAAACCCGCGACAACCTCTTCATCAAGGTAGATGTGAACTCTAACCTTCTTGCTCTTTCGGGCTTTTTGGGCCGTGTGAGAGCCCCTATTTTTGTGGGCCTTTTTGGGCATATTGTCCCACCGCGTGGGATATTAACTCCGCGGGTTATTAGGACTGCGGTCATGGCCGTCACCACCCCTCTGCATGACTGATATCGCCCCACCCATTGAGTATCGCCATTCCGCCATAACCAAATCCGATCCCGAGCACTGCTAAAACAGTATTTCCCTCAGCAAGGCCCTTTGCCCCAATGAGTGCTCCTGCAATGATCAATATTATTCCAACAAGAATTGACAACATCTCAGTAGTCATGTTCCTCACCAGATTTCCTCGACTTTGCCCATCTTGAAAAGCCAGAGTTTGCCGAGATACTCCATCCTGTCAGTAAACTTCTTCGAGAGAATGTACGTGTGGTAGGCGCCCCTGCTGATGAAGCCGAGGGCCTCAAGCCTCTTGATAACGCGGAAGTAGAGGTAATGCTTCTCGGGCGGGAAGAGCTCCTTGTACTCGTCCCAACCCATGCGGCCGTTCTTCTTGATGTACTCCACAATCTCCTCGGCCATCTTCCTGGCTTCCTCACTTTCGAAGACTACTTCAAACACATCACGAGGCTGAACTAGGACGGGCATTTTGATGGTCACGACGTCGGGAAGGCGTCTTTTTCTCGGCATAGTTACACCACCTCAGTTATTAACTGCGACGGGCTTAAAATTATCATCAGGAGTGGGGTGGGCGAGTTGGGGGTGAATACTGCATTGTGGTGCAAGTATTCTGGATTTGTGCTGTTTCACCTTGGTCATACGAAGACTTCTTTTCGGAAAGAATGATACTATACAGGAGGCGTTATTATCCCTGTTAACTTTCGTATGAAAGTTAACGGTCATAGTATCCAGTCCTCCTCGAGGTCCTCCTCATCCTCCCCGTCGTCTGGCAAGTCAATCCGGTCGTACTTCACGAGGAAGCGGTAGATGAACTCGATAATGTTGTCCGGGAAGCCAGCCTCTTTCAATTCTGCTTCCATGACTTCCCAAGGCTCAATGTAGTACGCGCACCACTTCTTTCCACCGTGCTCAAAGCAGATGAGGCTTCCAGGCTGGCCGTCATCGTTCACGTCCAACCTGATGGTGAGATCGAAACCCTCACTCATTCATCATCACCTCACGTAATCCATTATCGTCTTAGGTTCCTGGAGCGGAGTGTTCATTAGGCGCTCAATCCTCTCAGCCATTTCCTCTGCCCGCTCCCACCCTTTCTTTTTGGCAGGGAGCAGGATGTAAACGAAGTCCTCACTCCACAGAACCCAACCGATGCCGTGCTTAATCAGCAGGGCGAAATCATAGGGGTTCCAGGACAGGCTGAGGGTAACGGGCCTGGTAGCGATATACATGTAGTCAAAGAACCTCTTCCTGTGGACGGCCTGGCTCACGACCTTTGAGAAGTCCCACTCCTTGAACTCAATGCCAATCATCATAGAGCGGGTCTTATTGTCCCACGCCTGCCAGGTGAGCTTAACCGTTGCATCGCACTCATAGTGTTTCCCATCGACCTTGAAGACCTTACGAGGGCTTATGTCGATTTTGTAGGACTTCCAGTTGAGCTTGCTCAGGTGCCTCTTCACAACCTTCTCAATGACTTCAGGGGCTTTGGCCTCCTCAAGGTTGCCGTTCTCTTTCAGCCACTCCCTGTACTCCTCAAGATTCACCGCCACCACGCTCCTCTTCGAGCCAAATCCTGTATTTGCGCCCTCCTCTTGTTTCGAACTCTATCGCCCCACCATGATTTTCGAGAATCTCAACCAAGATACCGTAGAACTTGTCAGTCACTTCTTTCACGTCGTCGGCTTCTATCATCGTGCCGTCAGCGCTCCTCCTCTTCACGTGCGCAATAAACACTCTTCCCGAACGAGGCCAAAACGTCAAGTCCCACTTATCCCAATTCACCCGAGCCATCACCCGCGCCCCCACAGCAGCATTCTGAGAGTGCCCGGCAACTCCGAAGCCGGGACTCTAATCACGTCCTCCAAATCCACGAAAGCGTAGTAATCGTGGGCCGGGCCGTGCCCGTACCAGTCAAAATTCACCGGCGTGTTCGCCACGTTCCAGACCAGGAACTCCCTGCCCAAATTGACCAGGTAGAAAAAGTCAATGCCAGCCTTCATGGCAAACATTCTATGCCCCTCGTACTGCTTGCCGTTCACCTTGACCTTCCCGTTCACGAGCGCCGAGTGCGGGTTCATGTTCTTCAGCTCGAAGCCCGTGAAGCGGAAGCCCTTCACACCGTTCCTGTTCAGGTACTGCACAATGAGGCTGTCCACGTCCGTCACGTACATGTGCACGTCCAGGCCCTTGCGGGCCCTCTGGAGCGCCCGGCTGAAAGCCACGCGGTTCTCAGCGTCCCGCATGAGGCGCTTGAAGTACGTGAACGCGTCCTCAATGCTGAGCGAGTCCTGATAGACGAAAGCCGTCCGCGAGGCCATTAGGTCTTCACCCCCTTGGGTGTGACGACAATTTCCTCAACCTCAATCTCTTCCTCCTCCGGAGCCGACGTGTGAGTCCTGTCAACGAGAATCGCCCTGCTCCTCCTATCCCACCGCGCCCAACTGAGCCTCCTGAGCCCCTCGAGTATCTCCCGGTACTCCTCCCTACTAACGCGCTTTCTGAGCTTCACCCTGTACACGTCCAGGTCAATGATCACCTGCGTGGGGACTTCAATAGTCTCAAGGTAGTTCACGAGGTTCTCGAGAGGGAGGGCCAGCTCGTGCCCTGGTGGGATCTCATCGTCCTCGACGAGAACCTGAACCTTCCTTGCGCGCCAGGCCTCCCTAGCCGCTTCCTGCTTTACCGCAACCTCCTCTGAGAATGATATAAAGTGGGTCATGAGGCCGCCCCCCTGCGAAGTTCCTCCACCTCATCGACCAGGTCCCTGATGAGCTCCACCAGACTCTCGATTGCCCGCTCAAAGTCCCCCTCCCTGACGCTGTACCTTGCCTCCAGGAGCCTCGCATCAACCTCAATCCTCGAGATCACGGGATCACCCCCACAACTGCGAGGACAGCTGCAATGAGCTCGCCGAGCACCAGGCCCTTTAGGACCGCAAAGATGAGGTCAACGGGCTTCAGCCTCATGGCGAAGCCTCCCCAAGAAGTTGTTTTATTATCGCGAGCCTCTTCTTAGCAGAAGCTATGTCCTCATCAAGGCCCTCAACGTACTTCAGCTTCTCAATGAGCTCAGGTGGATACTTGTCGATGTCAAAGCCGTACCTCCTTTCTTCTTCGACCACTTCCCTGAGAAATGACTCCTCGTTCTCAAGCCATTCCTCCAAAGCTTCTTTTTGAAGCCTCAACAGTTCCCTGATCTTATCGTCATCAAAGAATTCATTTAGGGGTCCTTCTGCGATTTCAATTGTCTCGCCATCACCATATACAATCTTCAATCTGCCCAAGACTCCAAACTCACTCATGCCCTCACCTCCAGCTCCTCTTCTTCGAGTGCATCACCTATCAGCGTCGAGGCCAGGCGAAGCAGGTACCTCGCGTGGTTGCTCTCGACTTCGAGAGCCAGGAGCTCAACCTCCCTCTTCAGCTCAAAGAACCTGTTCCTGTCCACCTTCATGCCCTCACCTCCCTTCTCCGTATCGCGTTGAGGACGTCCTCCAGCGCGTCCGCATAGCCAGTCCAGTACTCGGCCCCGTTCTCGCCCCTGAGCGAGAGCGAGAACGCGTTTTCCCTGGCCACCTGAATCTCCCGCTCGAGCCACGTGATGATGTCCGGCACTTCCTCGGCCCGCTCAACCAACTCAATCGCCTCATCCCACCTAGCCTTCTCCGAAGCAACCCATTCCCAAAATCCAGTTTCCACCTCAGACATCGGCCTTCACCTCCAGCGGTTTTGAGTGGTACGCGTTAAGGGCGCGAAGAACAACGCGCCGAAGGTTAGAAACGAAAACATCACCCCAATCCTCCTCATGCTCCTCCAGCACTGCCAGAATTGCACGCCGCCAGTCCTCCGGGTCAATGTCCGCCAGGACCTTCTCCAGCTTTGGTGGCACCTTCTCTTCCAGGTACTTCTTCGCGTCCTTGCCGCGCTTCTGAGCGATGAGGCTCATGTACTCGCGGTGCACAAGCTCAAAGAACACCTCAATCCAGCGCTCCGCGGCCTTTCCAGTCCTGAGCGGCTTGACCTCAGGGACCTTCTCCTTCACTGCCTCGCCGACTGCCAGACCCTTCGCAGCCTTGAGAGTGTCTTCCCTGTAGAGGACGTAGTCAATGATGTCCGCCTTTGCGCCGGGCCTCTTGAGAACCCACCCGTGGAACTCCTCCGCAATGTCCTTCGGGTAGAACTTGTCCGGGAACCTGTTGTGCTGATCCTTCTTCACGACAAAAGCCAGCTTGAGCAGGCGTTTGATCTTGTTCTCGTCCCTGAGGCCAAGGACCTCAGCACAGAGGGCCTTCCAGCTGACGCCCTCCCGAGCCTTTTCAGCGAGGGCCTTGAGCATCCTGGCGTCCTGATAGGATCTGACAGAGCGGCCCTGCTTGAGGGCTTCAAGCTGAAGCTCAAGCTTCTCGATCCTCTCAAGGAGCTTCTCGCGCTCCTCAAGAAGGGCTTGCTTCTCCTTTTCAAGCTGCTTGATGTAGTCTTCTTGGTGCTGCACCTTTGCGATGAGTTCCATTACGTCCATTTTTGTGTGTCTTAAAAGCCAGTGGAACCATTCCGCCCGTGAGAGGCCCAACTTCAAACGTTCGTCCTCTGCGAGCTCGAAATCTTCTTCGGGAATATCCGCCCTCCATTGAACCAGCCTACTGTTCCATTTCCGGGGACGTCCAGGGCCTCTCACGGGAATTCTCATGAAGATCACCCATCAACTGCAACTCTTGCCTTGTATGCATCCCACATGTCCAGAACAAGCTCGGGCCAGGAGATACCTCGACGTAGTTTCTCCTTCTCCATCTCTTGGTAAACACCGTAGGGAATCCATGCCTCGAACCTCTTCACGGGGCCATCATACTTGCGAGGACGTCCACGTCTTTCCACATTCATCACCTTCCGAGATTTTTTCTCGTACGAGAATATTTCTCGTAAGATAGTAAGCACTTTTAGTATAAAAGATTTTTGTGGCCAAAATTGGGGTAGAATGAACTACATTGGTTTTTTGAGTGGGAAAAATCCCGGAAATTACCAAGCCTTACAGTAATTAGAAATATTTTGCCTGCATATTAATTAAGTACCCAAAAAAGGAGCCGTTATATGGCTGCAAAAGACAGAAGAAAGAAATAAAAGGCTTCTATAATTCCTAATTAATAATTAGTACTAATTATTAAACTTAAACAAACACATAAGTGTAGTGTTCCATATCCAGGCTTTCAGGAATCTGTTCATCTGGCGTTAGTTCGGACCATCTACCCACACTTTGCATCTTGGTCATCAACAGCTTACCCTTCTCGCTTACAAGTTCATCGAATTTGTGAAATCCATAAAGAACGACTTCGACGATGTCTTTCTCTTTTAGATCAAATTGTTTTTTTAGCTCTGAGGGCAGGAATATTAACCCCTTGGCTCCAAGCCTTGTAATGAGGTAAGCTTGTCGAAGTATCCGAATTTCCCGTTTCGTATGATCAATCTCAACCTTCCTGATAACCACTTCTATGTAATCATTCTTCGCAAGATTAAGAGCGTCTCTGATAGCCTTGGGAACTGCTATTCTTCCCTCTTTGTCCAACCTCGCATGAAATTTGGCTAGTGGTTCGATGATTTTAGCTTCTTGCTCGGTCATTGCTCTATCCCCCGCTCATAGTATATTACCTTTGTAGGATACTTTGCCAGGGGCTCGATGATTTTAGCACTAGGTTCGCCCGCCATGTTGCCCGCCCCTATTGTCATAATTGTTATGGTGTTCGTTATTTAATAAATAAAGATTGCGAAAAATTCCCGGGATGGTGAATTTCTCATGGTCATGCTTTCGGGGATTTTCGAGTTTTTGGGTGATATCTCAATTCTTGGCTTTTTTCCAGCGCGCGGCGGCGAAATGTTCTTATAAGTGTGAGTAATAAGGGTATTGCATTATCAAAAAGAGCAGCAGGGGGGCTTGTGAATGGACAATCCATTTTCTGTTGTGGGAGATACTGTAGGAGAAGTATTGGTTGGAACAGTTTTGGGTATTGCTGTTTCAGCAATATATGCTGTACTTATAACATTGTTTCCCTCAAGCACTCCAGGATGGATAAGACTATTATTTGTGAGTATATTTGCATTGGCCGATATAGCGAGTATACTCGCAACGGCAGGTGAGGGATTTACTGCGCCAGCATGTTACGTTCTCGCGCGGATTGGAGGGTATCTCTTTGCCATTTGGATATTGCTCCAAGGAAACCTCCCAATGACCTCAGCACTCATAAACTTACTTATATTGTTAGGTGCTTTTGTACTTCGCCTGAATTATGAGTAAAAAGAAAAGGAAGGGATATTCACCCCGCTACAACTTCCACTATTTTTCCATTTTCGTCCACAACAATCGCCACGGCATTGGCCTGGTCGAGGTAGAAGTAGCCGCTGAAGAGCATGTTGAGTTGGGCCTGGAGGGTGATGAGGTTCATGAGCCTCGGATCCGGCTTCTGGCCGTTGAGCATGTCCATGAAGTTGGCGTTTAGCAGCTTGCACGCTGCATAAGTACCTTTCCTGTCAAGCCCTGCAACGAGCACGTCGTAGAGTTTGAAGTCGCCGTTGAGTAGGTGCTCTTTCATTTCCTCTGGAGTCCTTGCAGAGGGTATTACCTCAATGACACCGTAGCTCCCGCTCCACTTGTCGCCGTATTTGCTCACGAGGTACCACTTGCCGTTCTCCTTGACAAAGCGCACTGGCAGGTCGGTTCTGTTGTTGAGCATGGCTGAATACTCGTTCGCTGCCGGCCCCCCAACACTGTAGACGATTGGCGCCATCTTGTTGGGGTCGGTTACCTCAGTATCAAGCATCGCGTCGGCGCGTATGAAGCTTTTCTTGAGTTCTTTGTATGCCTTGACGACGGTTGAGGGCAGGGGAAGCCACTCGATGAGGCTGTCGGATTCGTCTATCCATTTCTGCACTGCTATTCCAACTTTTGCTCCTGCTGCCACATCAGCCCCTGCTGCGTGCTCACCGACAACGATCATCACCGCCGGAACTTTTGTCGGATCTATGAAGGGCTGTGGTGTTGAGTTTGTTGTAAGAGTAGGCGTCATTCCTTCTTCGAGCTCTGTCCCCGGAGGATAGCCGGGATTTGGATACACTTCGACAGTCCCGCTGGCTACCGTGTAGTGGTGGAGCATGAGTCTAACACTGCTCCATGTCAGGTCTTTGAGCTCGAGGGTGGTTCGTTCAGTGATATCAAATTGCCCGATTTCCACTTCTTCACCCTTGTGGAGCGTGTAGATCTTATCATCTCTGGCGTTGTATATCTTAGCCTCTCCGGTCAGCGGATTGATCTCCTTGACCAAGAATTGGTTCCACTCTCCGTAGAGTGTGAGTTCTTTCTCCTCCGGATTGTCGGTTACTTGGACGTCTGTCAGAATCCAGATGTATTTTCCGTCAGAGTCAACAAAGCCGCGTTCTGTGGCTGTCACGTCGTGGGGGTTGCCTGTCTCGGTAAAGTGAACTTTGAAGTAGGCTTCCCATCCTTTGCCAGCCGTATACTGGAACTCCCCGGTCCAGTTCACTATCGCTCCGGGGATTGTTATGGTCTCGGGCATCCCTGCCTCAACGTGGATCGTCGCGACCGCTCCTTCAGCCATCACCGCGGCCGGCACTATGGCACCGGCGAGGAGAAAGATGAGAAAGGCGGCGAGCCTCTTCATGTGGCACCCTCCTTTTCTTTTTTCGGCAAACCTCCAAAAAGCTTTTTCCTCTTGCGTTTGGAGGGTTTTTCGGTCGTGACTTTGTAGCTCCTGATCTTGATTTTCTGCTCCTTTGCGAGTTGCCTGATGAGGTACTCGACGCGGTCGGCATCGCCCTCGACGTTGAGGGTTATCCAGTATCGGCCGGGGCCATGAACTTTGTCGGCCACGACCTCATAGATCAGCCAGGCCCCGAGGGCCAGGGAGATGTAGAGAAACCATTCAAACATCTCCGCCCGCCTCCTCCTTTATTTTTTCTTTCAGCTCGATGAGCTTCTTCTTGAGGTACTCGACGCGGTTCTCCTTGAGGAGGAACTTCTTCCTCGCGAGCTCTGCGACCTGGTCAACGTCGAGCTCGAGGATGTCGCCCTTTGTAATCTCCTGGCTTCCAGTTAGCTGCGGGATGATGGTTCTCAGAATAACCAGGAGGTTTGGATCATCGACTATGGTCTCGATCTTCGCCCTCAGCAGATCCTTCTTGAGGTATTCAGAGAGAAGCTCCTCCTTGAGCTCCCGGGCCTTCTGGTCGATCATGACTTCGGCGTACTTCTTCATCTTCTTGTATTTCCTGTAGCTCACGACGAGCCCGCCCAAGACAAGCGGGAATATCCAGGGCGTCCACAGCATGTACTGCTCTTCGGCCTTCTCCTTTGCAGTCTCCCACGACCACTGTTCGGCCTTGAGGCGCTCGATCTCCTCTTCGAGCTCGCGGATGCGCTGGTTCCTCTCCTCAAGGGCTTTCTGGAGTATCTCGATCTGCTTTCTCAGCTGCTCGTTTTCGGTTTGAGTCATGTTGAGTTGCTGCTGGAGGTACTGGAGCTGTTTGGCCAGTTCGTCGCGCTCTTGCTTCAGCTGTTCGAGCTGTGCGGTCAGGTTGTCGATTATTTGCTGGCACTCCTCGACGCTCTCACAGGTAACGTTTTCTGGAATTATCACGGGAGTGAGGTTGATGGGCGTGAGATTGACGGGAGTCAGGTTCGTCGGGGTGGTGTTGGTCTGGTTCGTCTGGTTCGCGACAGTGATGTTCGTCAGGTTCTCCGGCTCGGTCTCATTGGCCAGCTCGCCCTGGAGGAGCACGGCGTAGGCATCAGGACCAGTGATGATGATGAGGGCGGTTTTGTTCTGAATGCTCTTCCTCGTGCTCACGATGCTGATATTGGTATCGTCGAGCTCGACAGTGTTCCAGTCGATATTCTCAACCAGGAGCCTTCCGGCCTGGAGGTCCTGGATGAGGGCGTAGGTATGGTTGTCCTGCTTGTTGATCTCGATGCTGATGTTATAGAGCAGGGTATCATTATGATATATGAGAATGGGTTCGCCGAGCCTGACCTCCCGCTGCCATGTAAATGCGAGTGCATAGGTATGAAGTGCTATATTCATATATATTATTATGAGTAAGACGCTAATAATTCGCCTCCTCATTCTCCCACCTCTCGTATTCTTTCACGAAGTGGATCGGGAGAAATTCTCCAGAACGGGCCTTCCGGCTCATGGGCGGCCTGACAAGGATTTTCTTCACCATGTAGCCGTCGTCGAAGTAGGCGAACTTCTTGTCCAGGCGCCTCAACTCTGCATCGTTTATCTTTAGCTTGTCTGCCACTTCTTGGTTTCTCATGCGCTTGATGAAGCGCTCCTGACACTGTGCGACCACGACATCGTCCAGATCATCAAACTCCTGGCTGTCAAATGTCCACAATAGGCCTTTTCCTCGCGAGATTCTCGAGTAGACTTGTAAGTTCTGCTTCATGCGCTCCTGGTACCTGGCGAGGGTGTCGATCATGTCTTTCTTCTTCTTTGGTGCGAGCAGATGGGCATCGGCTACATAGAAGCTCAGAATATCATCTTTCCGCTTGAGGTACTCCCACCTGTCATAGATAATGTTGAGAATGGCCATGGCCCACAGATACCTTTCGAGTGGGTCTCTTATGAAAGTGAACGTGAAGACGCTGATCTCGTCTTTTTTCTTGAGTATTTCATCTATTTTGTACTCTCCATTGCTGTGGAGGACGCTTGCTATGTATTCGATTTTCAGCAAGGTGAAGCTGCTAAAGTTTGCCCCTTTCCCAATCTCCTCGAAGACTTCCAGGAATTCTGATATAGAGCGCTCTTTCCTCTTTGGCCTAATCTCTTCAGTGTATTTCTTATATGCCTTGTTGATGATGAGCCTTTCAATGGATCCACCCGGGAAAATGGCCGGGATTAGGTCAACAACGTCGGGCTCGGTGATCTTGAGCGACTTGTAGAACTTCGAGCGGATCCCCTCGTCGTTCTTCATGAAAGCGCGGTACTTCCGTGTCGCTGGAGAGTACACGATGGCCTTGAAGGGCCTCGGCTCAAGGCGGAAGTACTTGGTGAGAACCTCAAGCATGCCGTCATCGTCATTTGGCAGGTTCATGAATGCCCGCTCGTTTTTTGCTTCCAGAGCGGGCTCAATCTCGACGATTTTTCTGCCGCGAAGGAAGTCTACCTCCATGAGCGTCTGTGCGAGGGTTGTTTTTCCCGCGTTGGTCTGGCCGGAGATGTATCTGTGCACCATGTCTGCCGAGACATAGACGAAGTTTTTCCCGCGCGTGATGCCTACGGCGTGGGTTCTCGGCTGGTCGATTTTGATTTCCTGCGGCTGGACGACGAAGCGGTCGAGATATGCGCTCATCATATCGCTCCCCTCGCCTTGAGCTCTGCGACGCTCTGCCAGAGAAGCCTGAAGACTTCGTCCATCACGCCGTCACGGAGCTTGTAGCGGCCTTTCTCGTCCTTCTCCACGACCTTGAGCTTGTCGAGCTCCTGGAGCGCCTGATGCACTGCCTGCGCCGAGATGCCAAAGCGTTCGGCGAGCTCGGAGGGGCCGATTGGTTCTGTCTCCCCATAGAGGGCCGCGATAATCTTCGTCCTCAGCGTTGCTCGTGAGCTCAGCATCCTTTCGAGCTTCCTTAGTGCCATCTCGGCGCTCTCTCCAACAAGAATCGCCTTGACGAGGAGCTCATTCGCTTGGCGGTATTGTTCTATGATCGACTTTGCTATCTCGAGCTTTTTCTCACGGTAGATTCCAGGGACCTTCTCCATCTCCTCCTCGAGCTGCGCTGCTTTCTCCATGAGAGAAAGGGCGAGGTCAAGGTACTTGGCTTCCCCATCCTCGGCCGCTTCGGCCTTCAAACGCGAAATATACTCAAACCTACTCAGGACTAACCCGTTCGCCACCTTTTCACCTCCCGTTTTGGAATGTGTGATTTTCCTGATATGTGGCCTTCAAGCCATCAAGTCACGTCTTGACTTGATCACCTCGCGGCAGTTTTCGGCCCACACGGGCCGGCGTTGCCGTGGGGGCGGACGCTTTCGGGACCCCTACTCACGTCCGGCCCCTTTCACGGCGGAAATTGAAAACGAAAGAGTCACCAGGCTTCGCGGTCTTTCTTGATTGCTTCCAGAATGGCGGAGATTTCCTCCTTCTTGATCTTCCCGACCTCGCTGAAGAAGCCCTTGCCCATGATGTCGAGGATCTGCTTCGCCTTCTCGAAGCCTCTGTTGGAGAGCTCCTCGAAGAACTCTTGCGGGATCTGGCTGATTTCTTTAGCGAGCAGGTAACCGCGCTCGGCGTACTCTTTCAGAATCCTGTTCTCGGCCTGGAGGTAAGCGATCTCCTTCTGCGCTTTCATGTACTTCTCTTCGCCGAGGTCAATCGGCTCCCACACGTAGACAGGGATAGCCTCGCCCGTGACTGGATCGGTCTCATAGTAGGTCGGCTGGCTTGGCTTCCTGGCGCTGATGATCCTCGTGTTGCCGTAGCCGTGGATGCTGTCGTAGGGGATGAAGTATATCTCGCCGTTCCACTGCGGCGAGAGGAGAGACTTATTCGGATACACGCGCCAGCCGAGCTCGGTCTCAACGATGTGGGGCTTTATCCTCTTGTTCTTGATCTCGCGGTTCGTGAACGGAAGCTTGAGCCCGATGAGCGGCTTCTCCTTGACCCAAATCTCCGTCTCCGGGCTGGTGAGCGGGATGAGTCTCTTTGAGCGGGCTTTGGCGCTCTCGACCCACGTCATGCGCATGAACTCGACGAATGCTATCGAGCCCACCAGGACGTAGAAGCTGTAGCGGGGCGCGGCGAGGCTCTCATGGATGCTCAGGGTTGTCTCGTAGAACCCTGGCGCGGCGTAGGCTATGAGGCCGAAGCCAAGCAGGCTACCGATGAAGGTGATAGCCAGCCTCCAGAACCTCTGTCTGTTCTCGTTTTTGTTCTTAACCTTCTTTGCGAGCTCGCCGCGGAT
Source organism: Thermococcus sp. (assembly GCF_015521605.1). NCBI lineage: Archaea > Methanobacteriati > Methanobacteriota > Thermococci > Thermococcales > Thermococcaceae > Thermococcus > Thermococcus sp. The sequence continues at coordinate 41,615 of NZ_WANV01000017.1, read as the reverse complement.
GTCCTCCCTGACTTCGGGTTCATGAGCGGGCTCCATGGCTCTCACCCCTCTCAAGCTGTTTCAGCTCGCGGTTCACCCGCGCGAGCTCCTTCTGAAGGTTCGTGATGACGCGGTGCAGGATTTCGCGCTTCCTTTTGAGGTACACCTTCTTGCTGACCATTCTCACCCCTCCAGGAGGCCGACGAGGAAGACGAGGGCCGTCGGCACGATGTAGAAGCCCCACATGAGGCTGAAGATTGGACTAAGTAGCAGCGTGAGCAGTGGAGCGCCTACGAGGAGTAGCAGGCCCCACGGGATGAAGTCGATGTCGAAGAACTTCCAGGCGACGATGACGACGCCGACCATGATGATCCCTGAAATGACAGGATAGAGGAACCAGAGGAAGACGCTGGTGGGATCGTTTGTGCTCTGCGGTGGCATGAGTATGGCGAAGGGCACGATGTAGGCCAGGGCGAGGATCAGGCCTGTTCTCAGGCTCATGCCCGTGCCCTCCTGTCTGCGTACAGGTCTTCGTATATTCCCCACGCCAGGAGCAGGCCGAAGAGCACCCCTACCGCGAAGGCCGTCTCGGGACTCAGGTTCAGAACCTCCAGTCCAAACATCCTTTCACCCCCTTTTCACCAAGTAGAGGTTCCCAACCAGGTGACGGAACGTCACGTTCTCAACAGTCATGTTCCCGAAGCCTTCAAACTCCTCAAAGCTCAGGAGCTTCGTCGTGTTGTCGTTGAAGAGAACCTGAACCGAGCCGTTCTGGAGTATCGTGACGTTCTTGACGTTGAGGTCTTGGGCGCTCGGCAGGTTGTAAGCGATGTATGCCTTTCCTGCAGGTCTCCAACCGTGGCCGGGCCTCCAGCTGAAGTCCCACACGAAGAACGCTCCAATCCAGCCGTCCCCAACCTTCTCTTTCTTCCACCAGATGTCGTCGTAGGTCGCGTAGGGGAACGCAAAGATGCCAAGATAGACCTTCCAGACCTGCACTTTCACGTCCACGTCTGTCGGCACGAGGTAGCTCCAGTAGACTCTACTGTCGTTGAGCTGGACGTAGTAGTCAGGGTTCCAGAAGTGCTCGCCCTCGATCCAGAAGCCTTCGCCGACCTTGAGGCCTTTGTATCCATCGACTGGCATCACTTCTCTCGTGAAAAGGTCGAGGGCGTGGCTTGCCGTGCCTTTGAGCAGGTCTTTCAGGCTCCATGCGCCCACCGTGGGGGCCGCTACAATCAGAAACAAAACGAAAACTGCAAGGGCTTTCTTCTTCATCTCAATCACCCCACACGAGCAGGTAGAGATATATCAGCGCAAGCCCGGCTCCCACAGGGCCGAGGATGTGGAGGGCCGCAGTATTGCCATAGTTCGGATACAAAGAGTACCCAATGACGTCATCAAGCCAGATAATGAATCCAGAGACAAATGCCACCGTCGAGGCGAAGCCTGCATTGAAGTATTCAAGTATGATCCCGAAGAGCATGATCGCGGCCCCCCAAATGATGTGGGATGTCCCAACCATGCTGACGAAAGCCAATGCAAAGGCGATCGGGATCAATATCGCCAGCGCGTTCTCCCACTCGAAGTTAAACTTCCCTTTCCAGTCCGAAATGAGGACAATGAGGAAGCTCGGGACGAGCACGATGTAGATAAAGGCTTGATCCTGTCCCATCTTGACTGTCTCGGGCATGACGTAGAATATCATGAGCGAGGCAAAGAGCCCGATTCCGGCCCAAAAGAGTGCCCCTGATACTGTCCCCTCGTCATAGCTGGTGAGGTAAGCGACAGTGGCGAGGACGAGCATCGCTCCCGCACTGTAGACAACGTAATAGTAATTCCTCGCCATGAAGGCTGTGAGAAGCATGAGCAGGATCGCCCCAAAGATGTCGGCCCTTTTGGAGACCACAAAGTAGGCGAAGAAGGCAGTAGCAACGATGAGGATGCTGAGCATGACGGCCTGCGAGGTCGTAGCGGCGAGCTCGGGGTTGTACACTCATCTCACCCCCTCACCAGCCAGAAGACCAGTCCGCTTGAAAGCTGGATCGCGTTTTTGATGTCGCTGATGCTGTGTATTCCCTGGCTCCACAGGAAGACGCCGAGGAGAGCTATTCCAAGAATCCACTTGGCCACGTTCCCGAAGACATAGCCTGCAAGGTACCAGACATAGCCGAAAAGTATCGTAATCACTTTGAAGTACATGACCCCCTGTATTGCAAAAACGTCCTCGAAGAGCAGCTCGGGCTTGAGGAAGGTAAGAGCTACAAACGAACCGATAGCAACAACCAATGCCATCTCGCCTGATGAATACAGGGCCGTGGCGAGTATGAATGCCCCAATGAGAGTGACGAGGATCAGCCCAACAGCACTCATTTTCTCTCACCTCGCTTTGATGAAGGAAGAAAACGAAAGCTCAAATCCAGCCGAACTCATCTGCGAGCACCATAATGGTCGCTGAAGGGAACCAGTCAATCGGCGCTGGAAGGATACCGTCTGCAGCACCCACTGCCAAGGCTTTTACATTGTCAGTTAGGGCATAGGCTATGAAGGCGTTAAGCGGAGCCTCGATGATGTCGCTGAGCCCTGGAATCATGTTCAGGGCATCAATGACGTCAGCGAGGATCGCTATTCCCAACCTCAGAGGAAGCGGTTTATCTTCCAAACCCCACACGGCTAATCACCATCCACATACTCATCCACAATGCGGAGCACGAGGGCGATCGCAATGGCGAGGCTGACGTTCTCCAGGAACTTCTGCACGCCGACGAGGAACAGTGTGAAGAGGAGAATAATGAGGAGGAAAAGGATGAACTTCTTCATGGCAGCAGCCTCCCGAGCCAACCCCAAAAGCTCTCTTTCGGTGGCTCTGCGTTCACGGCGGCGTAAGCATCCACTAGTCCCGCACCACTCCAGGTCGGGAGTGCGTTGATGCCGTCCAAGGGATAAGCGGTCTTCTGGAGGATCATCTTGACAGTCTCTGGCGTCAGCGTGCCGTGCTCCTGGAGAATGAGGGCGACAACTCCGGAAACGTGCGGTGTGGCCATGCTGGTTCCGCTCATGGCTATGAACTCGTTCTTCGTTCCGGCCCTCGCGGCGACTATCTTGACGCCAGGAGCTGCTATGTCCGGCTTGATGTCGTAGATGTTCAGGCCTGGCCCCTTGCCCGAGAACTCGGCCACCTTCATGTCCCTGTCAACCGCGGCCACGGTGATGGCGCCGGTGGCGATGCCGGGGCTGTCTATGACCACGAACTCGTTTCCGGCCGCGATGACGACCGGGATGTGCTCCTCCCTGATGAGCTGTTCAACCTTCTGGACCATCGGGTCTCTTGGGCTTCCGAACGGGCTTCCGAGGCTCATGCTCACGACTATCGGCTCGTCAGGGTGCTTCTTCTTCCATTCCACAACATAGTCCAGCCCCTGGATGATCTGTGTCATTGTGCCCCCGCCGTCCTTGCCGAGCACTTTCACGGCCAAAACATTCGCTTCTGGCGCAACACCGCTCACGTAGACAATTTTTCCGTCCACGTTCACCTTAACTGGCCGCCCTGCGGCGATGCTGGCCACGTGGGTTCCGTGGCCGTTGAGGTCATCGGAAGGCTCGTCGCTCACGAAGTTGGCTTTGGCTATGCACGCGCCCTGGAGCATGACGTGGTCGCAGTCCACGCCCGTATCGACGATCGCTATCGTGACACCCTTGCCCGTGATACCCTTCTTGCTCCAGGCCAAATCCGCTTTTATCAGCTTGATGTTCCAGTTGGCGTTGGCCACCTGTTCGGGAGTGATGTTGCCCTGGAGGAGGGCCGCGTTGACGTTCTCAACTGTTGCCGGGCTGTTGGCGACGTAGAGGTCTGGCCAAACTTCTCTGATGTAGAAGCGGTAGCCGAAGTCGAAGGCCTTGGAATAGACGAGGTTCTTGATGAGGCTCGGGCGGGCGCGGATGGTGATTGCATGGATGCCCTCGTCAACGTAGATGACTTTCGCCCCAACTGCCTCAAGGGCCTCTTTGATGCGATCGTTCGGCTTCAGCCAGGTGATGATGATCCAGTCGACTTCCTCGTCGTTCTGGACCTTCTGCTTGAAGGTGTTCAGCCAGTCCAGCGCCATGTCGGTGAGGTTTGCGCTTGCCTGGATCGAGCCAGTCACCCAATCCCAAAACTGCTCATCCACGTAGATGCCCGTGTTCGTCCTGATTAGCCCGGTGCTGTCGAAGCGCCAGGCCTTGATGGCGATGAGAGCCTTGTTCACGTAGTCAGAGATTGTGAGGTGTGGGAGCTGAGGCTGAGTGACTGTCTCGTTGAAGCTGCTGTCAGCTACTGCAACGCTGAGCGTCGAAAAGAGCATAATGAAAATGATGAAAGTCGCTGGAAGGGCCCTCATAGAGTATCAGGCCCCCTCAGCTCTCGCTGTCCTCGGTCATGATGCCGAGGAGGTCTTCCCAATCAATGCTCTTGCTGAAGAAGCCTCTCTTGTCGGTCTTGAGCGGGTTGAAGCCGCGCCAGAGCTCATCGTCTATTGCAAGATCTCTTGCCTCGCGGCTCTTGAGAGTGTAGTCGTTCGGGATTGTTATGTCGCCTATGCCCCTCTTGATCTCCCAAATTCCCTGGCCTAGATAGGCCGCGTTGCCAACAAACTTTCCGAAGATGCTCAGGATGTTGTCTATGTTGACGTTCTTTCCAAAGATGTTGCCGCTGTAGACTTCCTCCTCGTTCCCGAACAGGCCGAAGAGGTAGGTCGTCCTCTTGATGACCTTTATGTCAGTCCTCTCGACGTTGCCAATGCCTTCCCTCCAGTGCTCGCGGCCCTGGAGTGGTATTATGTAGTAATCCACTGCCTTCAGGCCGAGCTTCGCAAGCCAGCTCTCGTCCCACACGACATAAGCGTTGTACCTGTTCAGGTCTTTGAAGACCCTGTTCGGGAACTTGATCCTGTCACCCTTAACGCGGTAGAATGTGTCGCTCATGTTGATGTTGTCGAGGAGGGTCGCGTCAGCAGAGTAGACGAAGAGGTTGTACACGTCCTCGCTGTCGTCGCTCTTGACAAAGACGACCCAATCATTCGTGCCGTCGCCGGTCACGTCGTGCTGCCAGCTGAAAATTCCGTCCCTATCGTCGTCAGTCAGGGTCTGCGTGCTCAGGTTCCCGAGGTCGAGGATAGCGCCGAGGTCGGAGAGACCGCGGATGGTGAAGCTTGTGCTCCCAATCTCGACCGTGTCACCGTCCTTAATGTTGGCAATCGCGACCCAATACGGACCCCCTGCGACCCAAACCTGGAGCTCAAGGGTCGCGTTGTCGATGATGGTGCTGGTGGTGCTGTTCTGCGCTATGGCCTCGATCTTGAGAGTGTACATGCCCGGCTGGACGTTCGAGACGTTGATCGTCGCCGTCCAAAGGCCCGGCGTGGAGGTATTTGAGAAGGTGTAGATGTCGGCGGTGCCGTCGCCGTTCATGTCGAGAGCGTTTCCATATTCATCCACGAACTTTCCAGTCACTGATATCGTGTCGGCGCCCTGGAGGTTCGCGAGGGCAAAGGGCTCACCGCTGGAAGTCAGTATGGTGACGTTCACGGTGGCCGGATAGCCTGGAATCAGCTCGATGCCGGGGTCGGTGATGGCATTCTCCCACTCCACGTTGGTGATGGTCGCTGCCCTCACTACGGCAAAGACGGAAAACACAACCAGGAAAACGGCCAGGAGGCCGAGGGGCTTTTTCCACCCAACCATCTTCATATCACCTCGATGCGAGCTATTACGGTGGCGCAAACAACCAAGTCAGCCACCCCCGAAAATCAGAGACTTTATCTTCGCGATGAGCGAGCGTATCTTGTCGAGGAGCTGGCTGAACCAAGAGCCGCCGCTCTTGTTGTAGAGAACCTTTATCTCGGCGTGGCCGCTCACAAAGTCCTGGCCGGGCACTTTCACGACGACTTTTCCATCTTCGAGCTTCTCGACCTGGAGCGTGTCCCTGGCGCCGGTGAGGGCTGTAGCCTCGATAACGTCGTTCTCATCCTTGACGTCCTTGAGCGGGACGAGAATAGTCACATTGGAAACGTCCGCGTTGCTGTCGATTTTGATGACCTTGACGTAGGTGTCGGTCTTGCCCTCGAGGGTATTCTCGGCCATCCTCTGCGCTGCGGTCCAATCGGTGATGCTCCTGAAGTCGTCGAGCTTCGCAGGGAACTCCAGCTCCTCCTTGCTAATCGTCCAGGTGCTCTTTATCCAGTGTGTGCTGATTTCGCCGGGGTCAAGCGAGTCGGTGCGGATGAGGTAGAGCGTCGAGGAGTTGCTCGGGCTCCACTCCGCCATGCTGACGCCGTCAAGTTCAAACTGCGGGTACTGGAGCACGGAGAAGCCGAGCGCGGTGGGGTCAACGGTGTAGACGACGTTCAGCTTCGCCGCGGTGGGGTTGGTGACCTTGAACTCCTTCTCGTAGACGAAGGTCTTGCTGTCCTCGTCGAGGAGGATTTCCTTTGAGAAGCCGCCGCTCTCGCGGACGGTCTCGAACTGTATGGGCAAATTGAATTGTATCTTGTCGGCGCGGTACCAGTAGTGGCCCTGGTAGTAGAACGGGGCGTTTGTGTAGTCGCTCGTGAGCTTCGGGGCGCTGGTGATGCTCATGTTGACCGCTGACTCGGGCACGGGCACGTAGCCCGAGGGGTCGCTCGTGCTGACCTCAAGACCAGCGTAGAACGTCGCCCTGTCCCTTGTCAAATCAATCATAGGGCTGAAAATCTGCCCGAACTGCGCGGGCTCGGAGAGCTTCTTTCTTCCAGCGAGGTAGAGGAGCTTGATTTCGTCGAGAGTGAGGTATCTTTGTACCGCCCTAAATTCGTCAATATCACCAGTGAAAAAGCCATATAGAGTATCAGTATAATCATTGTATGCTGCTCCGATTACGAGCCTCGCCCAATTCGTTGCTACTGGTGTTTGTGTGTTTGTCCCTAATATTTGTCCATCGAGTATTACTTGCCCACTGTTACTGCCAACATCGTAACGTATCGCTAAAAAGTGCCATTCGCCGTCAGTAATTGTTTTCCCTGCGTTAACATACCAACGCAACCACACAGAGTTTGGAACAAGATTTACGACTTCTAATGTTGTCGATGAGTAAATTCTGACAGCTATCGCTGGAGCAGATGATGTTGCACTATAACTAAGCCAGAACAAATAACCAGTTGCAGTTGTTCTAAACCAGAGTGCAACAGTGTACGACTTTGTGTAATTATAGAAAGTTGTTGTCTGTATGTAATGTTCGCCTCCGAAATGAATTGCATTCCCGATTCTTCCAGCTACAAGCGCAGGATTGTTTGTATTTGTTGTATTTGTATCATTAACTAGTGCAATGATACTTACCCCGTCCCTGAATCCAGTCACATTATAAGTTCCATCGCCATTGCTGACAAGGTCATCGAGCCCGCAGAACAGCGTCACGTCGCTGAAGCTTGAGTCCTCTGGAACGATGACCCACTTCGGCAGGTCGAGCGAGGCGGCGGTCGCTGTGCCCGCGAGGGCCGCGAGGAAAAGGGCTACCACTACTACCCCGAGTGCTTTTTTCCGGATCACATCCACATCCCTCCGGAGGGTTATCAGGCGGCCTCATCGCCCTCCCCGTCTCATCGGTGCCCTCGGAGTTCGGGCTCGGCCTCGCGGTGAACTTGACTTTAGAGAACTGATTAGAGCGAAAGGGGCTTCTCAACGTATTACTCATGAAAAAGAAAGCTAAAATACATTGTAACAAAAGAAGTCACAAGAGGAGCTTTTTCACGAAATCTTCGAACTTCTGCGTCGGTTTTCGCCTGCCATCGGCGTCTATGATAACATAGCGAGGATCGTCGCCATAGATAGAATGGTAGAGGTTGAACAGGCGCCACACGCGCATGTGGTTGAGGTTGTACTTCCTCGCGATGCCTCTGATCGAGACCAGGCGCACTGGCTTCCCACTCACTTCTTCACCACCTCGTCCTTGTTCTGATAAATGGAGACTTCTTTCTCTGCTCAAAGGAAAGCAGCTCGATTGCCTCCTTTTGGCCAGCGAGGTACCCGTGGGCATCTCCAACCACGAAGCCAAATCCAAATCCAAGTAGGGCCCCAACCAGCAGGATAACAACCAAATTCATTCGGCATCACCCCTCCAGAACCTTCTTCAAATCCCCAACAACGCGGGAGTAGGCTTCATCAGCGAGGAGTTCAAGGTTCGCGTAGTGTCTTTCCCCAACGCTCTTCGCGGAGCGGCCCTGGATAAAGTCGGCGACCTCAAAAGGAACCCCATGCCGGATGAGAAAGTTGAAGTGCCACTTCCTGATGAGCTTCCCCTTAACGCGGTGTGCTGGTGGTCTGAAGCGCCTGACCCACTCCCTCATGGCATCGTAACTGTCGGGAATCCTTTCGAGCTCAAGGGCAAAGTCTGCCGGCATGTATGCATAGAACACGCGCTTTGAGCCCTTGCCTGCTTCGTGGAGCGGGTACTTTGCTATGTTGCCCTGGAGAATCAGCTTTTCAGGGTCGAAGGTTGTGAGGAGGTAGTGAACGTGGGCCAGCCGGAGCCCTGAGAAGACGAGAAGCTTGAACGCCAGCTCGCGGCGTTTCTCACGGTATGCTTTGACCTGCCTCCAGGCTTCCTGGATTTCCTCGTTTGAGATGTATGTCCTGTCCACGTTGGCCTTTTTCATTTTAGCGTACTTTCGTATCCTGTCCGCGTCATCGCCGTCTATGATGCCATAGAGTTCCAGGAAGGTTATGAAGTTCCTGAGGGCAGAAACAGTGTGGTGGTTGTAGTCGATCTTCTGGAGGGCTGAGACCAGCTCACCTATCGTGCTGATTTTGTGGCGCTCCAAAAATCTGTCGAGCGAGTTCATGTAGTCCTTCACTGTGCGTTTGCCCTTTACTTTGCTTGAGAGCCATTCCCTGAACTGGTCTTTGTGGAGGTCCCACATTTCGTTGAGACTTCTCTTCGAGCCGAAGGTCGCGGGTTCAAATCCCGCCCGGCCCGCCACAACGAAAGACAAGGGGTCCCCCCGCGGAAAACTTTGCGGGGCAAAGTTTCATCAAAGTTTGTACGTGCTTTTCAAGCGCTTTAACTCCAAAGGCTTTCACCCCAAACAATTTTTTGCGAGGGTTTTACTTTTAACAGCGCCCGGAGGGCGCAGGGAGAGAAACCCAGCAGATATCAGCCCCCCTACCCAGGAAAGCCACTAAAAGCCTCCCCCATCACAAAGCACAGGTTCTCTGCTTGAAAAAGTAATTTTGGGGAGAGCCTCTTTGGATACCTTGTGAGGGGGTTTAACTTTAAAACAAAAGTCCTTCAAGCGTTGTTCTCTAAGTGAAACAGTGCAGAACCGACGAGGGAGGAGCAAACCCACCTCAAAACCAAGGATCTCAAGAGAGACATTCGAATTTTGATGAAACTATGCCCAGCAGAAGTTTCTTATGGTGGGCCCGCGGGGGTTCGAACCCCGGACCTCCGCCGTGTGAGGGCGGCGTCATAACCAGGCTAGACCACGGGCCCTTCCCGGAAATAGTGGGCGGAGGGGAAAATATAAAGGTTTCGCTAGACTCCGTCGAGTATCTCTTTTGGAGCCCCGGCGAAGGCCACCAGGTACTCCGCCTCGACTATGTGGAGCCTGCCCGGAACGACCATCACGTGGGGCTGCCTTCCAAAGTCCTCCCTGATCATGTCCCGAACGTAGCCCGCCCTGAGGGTGGGGTTCAGTGAGCCTGCCCTCGCCAGAACCACGACCAGCGTGTCGGGGGTGAAAACGTTTTCCTTCTTCATCTCTTCCACCTGGAGCAGTATCTCCATCGCCTCGTTTGCCGTCATGTAGCGGTTCTGTTCTGCCTTTATGTCGAGGAAGAGCATCGTGTGGAGGTTTCTCTCCATGTTTTCCTTTATCACGTCGTAGTGGCTCGTCGGAAACCAGTTCTTCTCTGGGTAGGCAACGGTTGCGCTCTTTCCGAACTTGTATATCTGCAGCCCTGTTATCGCTATCGCCGAGTAGATGCTCGGGGCGTGGATGACATAGCTCTCGATTCCGAGTTCCTTAGCCCTTATCCTGAGATCGGAGTGAGTCGTCGCCACCATCGGGTCACCGGCGGTCAGAAAGGCCACGTCTCTCTCTTTGGCTTCGCTCAGCACAATACGCTCGAAGTGGAGTTCGACCTCCTCCCTGCTGAGCCTTCTGATGGGCTTTCCGATGAGCTCCTCAACTCTGTCCAGCGTTGTTCCGGCCAGAAGGGACGTGTAGAACTCGGCAAAGACCACATCGCACCTTCTGGCAGCCTCAAGGCCTTTGAGCGTGATGTCCTTCTCGTCGTAAAGGCCAAGCCCTATGAAATATATCGCCATGAGCCTCACCGGGGAGCGTAGGGCGGGGAGTTTTTAAGCTTGAGGGAGGTGATGTTAGGCAATTGCCGAAAAGCTTATAACGATTGACGAACACTTTACCAACATGCTTGAAAAGGAGAAAGAAGCCCTAGCCAAGAGAATAGCGGGGGAAATAACCCTCTCCTCCGACCCTGGTAAGACCATGCGTAAATGGCGTGAGATATTCGGAATCAGCCAGACGGAACTCGCCGAATACCTCGGCGTCTCTTCTTCGGTCATAAGCGACTACGAGGGCGGCAGGAGGAAGAGTCCTGGAGCGTCGACTATAAGGAAGTTCGTGGAGGCACTGCTTGAGATAGATGAGCGTCGTGGTGGAAACGTCATAAAGGCCTTCAGCAAGACCATCGGAAGCGAGCTTCCCACGAGTGCCATACTTGACATCAGGGAGTTTGCCCTTCCCCTCACTATTAAGGACCTGGTGAGCGCCGTAAAGGGGGACGTGGTAGCCAACATGCACCTCCTCGACAGGCGCATCTACGGCTACACGGTCGTCGACAGCATAAAGGCGATCCTTGAGATGAGCAGCGAGGAGTTTCTCAAGCTCTACGGCTGGACGACCGAGAGGGCCCTCATATTCACCAAGGTGACAACCGGCAGAAGCCCGATGATAGCGGTTCGCGTTCAGGGGCTCAAGCCTGCCGTTGTTGTCCTTCACGGCGTTAAAAAGCTCGATGAGCTCGCGGTCAAGCTGGCCGAACACGAGAGGGTGCCCCTGGTAGTCTCCCATGCCTCCAGCGAGGCCGAGCTTATAACGGGCCTTAGAAGGCTCGTCGAAAAAACTGAGAAGGAGCTCTGAGATCACTCCAGCTTTTCCTTCCTCCATACTCCTCCGCGAGATAGCTTAGTTAACCTGTCCCGTATGTGGAGGAGCACGTCATTCAGCACTTTTCCGTTGTCGTACTCCTCTATTATCTGGAGGAGCTCCTTCCGGCTGTAGTCCTTCATTTCCCTCGCCAGTTCGGTCATTCTGGGGTATGCCCGGACTATGTTGTCGACGATGGTTATGTCGGCCATCCTGGCGGAGCGTGAGAGCGGGTTGAGGTCAACGGTGATCACGAACTTGCCCATCCTGACGAGGGCCTCCGTCCTGTCACCGTCCTCCAGCGGAACAACGACAACGTCCGCCTTCCAGATCCCCTTCTCATCAACCTTTCCCCTCTCGTGCTCCAGACCAGGAATGCGCTTTGTGGGATTTATTCCGAGGAGCTCTATCTCGGGGTCGTACTTTCTCAGCTCCTCGGCTATTGCCCTAACGCGCTCCTCCGTGCGGTAGAATAGGTTTATCTCGAGCCTGGCGCCCAGTGCTTTTGCCAGCTCTATAGTTTCCTTTGGAACAAGTGCCGCGACGTTGCCGTTGACCGAGATAACCGGATGCTCGGCCAGGATCAGCTTGGCGACGGCGGCTTTCATTGCCCTCTCTGCGGGTTCTATCGTTTTCTCTCCGATGAGGTAGTCAAAGGCCTCACCGCGGCCGTGGGCTATCAGTCCGGCCTTGGCGGTCATCCCCTTTTCCATCCCCTCGATGATCTTCTCCCTGTAGTACAGGCTCCAGTAGCGCGGGTGGCTCTTGGGTATTTCGACCATTTTTATCCCCCCGGTTACTTTGGGTCGGGGCGTAAAAAGCCTTTCTCCTCCTACGGGGCGTCTACACCGTTCTCTAGGTATGGCAGTTCTCAACCTTTGGTTTAAAAAATCTATATAAAAGCCATTTGTCCTAAACCAAAAGTGAACAAACTTGAACAAATGCTCAAGGTGGTGCATCCATGTATCGGATAACTGCTAAAGAAGAGCTCGATGTGAGGGACTTTTTTATTGAGGTTGAAGCTCCTCACGTGGCCAAGGCTTGGAAACCCGGCCAGTTCGTTGTTTTGCTCATACACGAGAAGGGCGAGAGGATCCCCATGTCCATCTATTACGCCGACAGGGAGACCGGGAGGATAGGGATGTTCATCAGGAGGCACGGGAAGACCACCTTCGACCTCTGGGACAACTTCGACGTTGGAGATTACCTCTACGCCGTCGCTGGCCCCCTGGGGAAGCCTATAGAGGTCAAGTACTACGGAAGTGTTGCCTTTGTCTCCGACGCCGTCTGCGGTCAGGCCGAGAACTATGCCACCCTTAAGGCTATGAAGGAGGCCGGCAACTACACGATATCGATTCAGACCTTTGAAGACAAAGCCCACTCCTACCCCGAGAAGTTCCTGGCAAAGCCTGTCGCCGACGAGCACTACCTCACCACCGAGGACGGCTCTCGCGGAATCAAGGGACACTACCTCGACGTTCTCAGGGAGCTCATAGAGAAGGACAAGGTGGACATGGTTTTCGGCGGTGGGAAGCTCGGCAACCTCAAAAAGCTGGCGGAACTGACCAGGGAGTACGGGATCCCGACCATCGTTACCGTCAGGCAGATAATGGTGGACGGAACGGGAATGTGCGGCTCCTGCAGGATACTCTACAACGGCGAGATAAAGTTCGCCTGCCGCGACGGCCCGATGTTCGACGCCCACAAGGTGGACTGGGACGACGTCATAAGGCGCGACTCCCGCTTCGTCCGCGAGCAGGAGATGGCCAAAAAGCACTACCTTCAGTCCAGGGGGGTGGTCTGAGTGGCGGTCAAACCTAAGCTCATCAAGGAGCGCGTTCCGACGCCGGAGAGGCCGGTTGAAGAGCGCGTTAAGAGCTTCGTTGAAGTGAACCTCGGCTACGACTTTGCCTCCGCCGTGAAGGAGGCCGAGCGTTGCATACAGTGCCCACCGGAGTATGCACCGTGCATAAAGGGCTGTCCCGTCCACATCAACATCCCCGGCTTCCTTAAGGCCCTCCGCGAGGATGCGGACAATCCGGACGAAGCTGTCAAGAACGCCCTGCGTGTCATATGGAACGACAACACTCTCCCCGCAGTCACAGGGCGCGTCTGTCCTCAGGAGGAGCAGTGTGAGGCGCCGTGCGTTATGGGGAAGGTCGGAGACCCGATAAACATCGGAAAGCTTGAGCGCTTCGTGGCAGACTACGCGCGCGAGAGGGGCATAGACGAGGAGCTCCTCGGTGAATTCATAACCGAAACAAACGGAAAAGGTAAGGTTGCGGTCGTTGGCGCCGGTCCTGCCGGACTCACCTGCGCCCTTGAGCTTGCAAAGATGGGCTACAGGGTCACCATCTTCGAGGCTCTCCACGAGGCGGGCGGAGTGCTCATGTACGGAATCCCCGAGTTCAGGCTGCCGAAGGACATCCTCAAGACCGAGCTTGACAAGCTGGAAAAGCTCGGGGTCGAGGTCAAGACCAACTACATCGTGGGCAAGACCGTCACCGTCGAGGAACTCCTGGAGGAGTACGATGCGGTCTTCATAGGGACGGGCGCCGGGACTCCCAAGCTACTCAATATACCCGGAATCCTCCTCGACAGGATTTACAGCGCCAACGAGTTCCTGACGAGGGTCAACCTCATGAAGGCCTACAAGTTCCCCGAGTATGATACGCCAATAGCCGTTGGAAATAGGGTCATTGTCATAGGTGCCGGAAACACGGCAATGGACGCGGCGCGCTCCGCGCTCAGGCTCGGCGCGGAGGTTACAATCGCCTACCGCCGCGGAAGGGAGGACATGACGGCCCGTATCGAGGAAATCCACCACGCAGAGGAGGAGGGTGTGAAGTTCGAGTTCTTCCTCACACCGGTCGAATTCATAGGCGACGAGAACGGCAAGGTCAGGGCCGTTAAGTTCGAGAAGATGCGCCCGCTTGAGGAGAGGGACAAGCGCGGAAAGAGGAAAATCGTAGGAACCGGGGAATACGTGACCCTCGAAGCCGACACCGTCATCATAGCCATAGGCCTTGAGCCGAACAGGATACTCCTTGAGGAGAGCGGCTTTAAGGCCAACCCGGACGGAACGCTGATCGTCGATGGGAACCTCATGACCAGCATCCCGGGAGTTTTCGCGGGTGGCGACGCAATAAGGGGGGAGGCAACCGTCATCCTCGCCATGGGAGACGGAAAGAAGGCGGCTAAAGCGATAGACGAATACATAAGGGGCAAAAAGGCCAACGCATGAGTTTTCTTTTTCACCACTGTCTTTTTCTGTCCCCCATGAAGAACTTCATGAAGCCCGAGAAGTCCTCGCCGCGGAAGGCCGCATAGAGGCTCTGGGTTTCCTCGGGTGTCAGCCACTCGATCCTCTCTGGAATTCCCTCCTCGAAGAGGTAGAGTATCTCGTCGCCCTTTCTGGCCACGTCGAGGGTGTAAATTTTCTTCCCGTGCTTCCTGGCTATCTCGATCTCCCTGACGACGAGGGAGGTGAACTTGCCGACTATGGCTATCGCCACGAATATCTCCGCGTCAGGAATCAGATGGTCGGTGGTTCTGAGGCCGTAGTCGGAGGGGATTACAAAGTTGTTGGAGCCGAGCTTTTCCTCAAGTAGTTCAAGGATGACCTTCTCGGTATGGGTGTGGTAGAGTATCGTGGGCTCGCTCAGGTAGACGAGCGGCCCGTAGGTTTCCTTCTTCTTTTTTCTGAAGAACCCAAGCATGAGACCACCTCAGGTGGGGATAATGTCATCATCTTGGCATCAGGAGGGATGACACTCCTCATCGGTCAACTTCACTAACGGGCAGGACTTATTAAGGTTTAGGCCGAACATATTCCGGTGATAAAATGCGCGTCATCCCCCTTGCCTCCGAGAGCCTCGGCGTAAGGAGTTTAGCGACCTTCGTGGAATCGGGGGGAGTAAAGATCCTCATAGACCCGGGCGTAGCCCTTGGGCCGAAGCGCTACGGCCTTCCGCCCTCAAAGGTTGAGATAGAGACGCTCCACCGGATGAGGAGGAAGCTCCAGGGCTACGCCCGGAGAGCGGACGTGATCACCATCTCCCACTACCACTACGACCACCACACCCCTTTCTTTGAGGGCCTCTATGAAAGCTCCAGTGAGGAATACGCGAGGGAAATCTACGAAGGTAAGCTCCTCTTCATCAAACACCCCCGGGAGAACATTAACTTCAGCCAGAGGAAGCGCGCCTGGGCATTCATGAAGAACGCCGAGCCGATTGCAAAGAAGATAGAGTTTGCCGATGGAAGAGCCTTTGACCTCGGTGGAGTTACTCTGGAGTTCTCCCCGCCGGTTCCACACGGCAGCGAGGGCTCGAAGCTCGGCTTTGTGGTGATGACGCTCATCGACGATGGCTTCCGCTTAATCCACGCCAGCGACATCCAGCTCCTCAACAGAAAAGCCGTTGAGTGGATAATCGAGAAGGTTCCAGATTTGCTCATAACCGGGGGGCCGCCGACGTACCTCGGAAAGCGCGCCGAGGGGAGCTGGGAGACGGGCGTTAAAAACCTCAACAAGATAATCCGGGAGACTGGGGCAGAAGTAATACTCGACCATCACATAGTCAGGGACAAGCGCTACCCCGAGTTCTTCGATGAGCTGGAGACGAGGCCTAAAACCTTTGCGGGCTACTTGAAAGTTGAAGATAAACCTCTTGAGGCCTACCGGAGGGAGCTCCATAAAAAAGAAAGGGGTGAGGAGGTGGAGATTCCCTTTAAACCATGAGTTACCTCAGCCTTTCGGCCGGTACTGTCGTCTGGAACATTCTCTGAGAAAACCCCGGGGCTAGGCTCTTCAGAAGAACCGTGTTTTCTATCAAGCTCGTTCTGTCCATTATGCCCTCGGTCAGAATCACGTAGTCGCTGACACTGATTATCCATGAGTGAAGCTCTTTAGGTATGGTGTCCCTGTTGACTATGAGAATTGCCCAGTGGTCGTAGCCCTCCTTCAGGAGCCTTTCTGACCGGATCAGGTACTGGAGCATCATGCTCTTCAGAAACTTTCCCCCGAACAGCTCATAAAGGCCGTCGAGTGTTGCTATTGCCCCGATGACGGTTCTGTCCTGCAGGCTGTATTTCTCGCATATCTCATCCATTACCTTCTCGATTCGGGGTATTATAAGGGTTCTGTCCACGGTCTCGATTGAGTACACGAAGTCAAGTCCAGTCTGCTCGTTGAACATATCGATGACGGCCAGCCGTCCGTTTTTTCCGGCATTGAGTATATCGAATCCAACGGACTTCGCCCTCTCAAAGAGCTTCCTCACAGGAACCGTGGCATTTAGAACGATGCCAAAAGCCCCCTTTTCTATCTCTTGCTTGAGGTACTCCACACCGATTTTCCATCCCATGCTGTACTGGCCGTAGGAGACCAGAAGAACCCCACCGGGGATTATCTCACCGATATCAACATCTCTGCGCATTCGCCCCACCGGAGAAAATTTGGAAACGTGCGTTAATAATGTACTGGTACAATGCTCTAACTGGGTCATGTGGAGAGAAAACCTCCGTCCACGGGGATTACCGCCCCATTAACGTAGCTGGCCATGTCGCTGGCAAGGAAAAGCATCACCCTCGCGACCTCGTCAGGCTCCCCAAAGCGGCCCATCGGAAGGCGCGCGTTGAAGTTGAATGAGATGCTTATCTTCTCCATGTCGAGCTTCATTATAGCCTCCTTCTTGAGCTTCTTCACCCCTTCCGTCTCGATGCCTCCGGGCACTACGACGTTTGCCCTGATTTTCTTTCCGTAATCCCGTGCTATCGCCCTGGTCAGGGCAACCACGCCCATCTTGGCAGCGTCGTAGTGGGCGAGCCCTCTGGCAAAGGGGAGGAACGCCTCTATCGAGCTCACGTTGATTATAACGCCTCCTTTGTCCTTCCTTGCCCTCACGAAATTCTGACACATCCAGAAGACGGAGTGGAGGTTGATGGCCATGACTTTTTCGTAGAATCTCCCGTCGACCTCAGTGAAGTCCTTGAACCAGTAGACGCCGGCGTTGTTCACGAGTATATCGGGCTCTCTGCCCTTCAGGGCCTCCCAGAGGGCATCTATCTCGACCTTCCGCGAGAGATCGACCCGGTGAAGGTTGGCCTCTATCCCGAACTCTTCGACGAGCGTCTCTGTCTCTCTCAGGCCAAACTCGTCTATGTCCACGAGCTCCAGGTCTGCCCCCGCCTCGGCAAACCTCAACGCCGCCGCGCGGCCTATTCCCGAAGCCGCGCCGGTAATCAAGGCACGCCTTCCCCTCAGGGAGAGGAGCTCACCCAGCGATTTCTCCATAGCTCATACCCCCATAATCCTCAGAACCTCCCTCTTCATCTCATCGACGTTGAACAGTTTGCCGCCCGATAGAAGGTGATGCAGGGCCAAACCGTCAACCAACGCTCCAAGGAGAAGTGCTTTCTTTTCCGGCTCATCCACCCCGGCTTCTCTGAGCACATCAGAAACCGAGCCTGTGTACCTCTCGTAGAACTCATCCCAGTCGCCGGTTCTGTTGAGTTTGAGGCTCTCCTCGTACAGCTCAAGGAAGAAGCGTGAAAGCTTTGGGCTAGCCGTTATCAGTTCGAAAGCCGCATCGATCAGGGTTCTAATCTTCTCTTCGCCCGAAAGTCCTTCCAGCCGGCCGTTGAGGTTCTCCAGCCATTCGTCAAGGAGCGTAAACAGAACCGCCCTCGCGAGATCATATTTGCTCGGAAAGTGGTGGAAAAGGCCTCCCTTTGAGATCCCAGCTTTCCTTGCTATCTCCTCCATAGAAACGTCGTGATAGGACTTCTCACTGAACAGTTCAAGGGCGGCCTCTATTATTCGTTTTTTGGTCCCAAGTTTTCTCATCGTTCACCCTCCGGATGCTCTATTCCAAGCTCCCTTCCCGCTTCAAAGGCATCTAGAACCCGCTTTATCCAATTCCGTGCCTCCGCCACTGTCTTCGGATTTTCATCGAGTATCCAGCCGTCGAGAACCTTGATAGCTATTATCCTGCCCTTGATGTTCTCCGTAATCATCCTCAGGTACCGCCTTTCGGTGTACCTTTTCCCGAGCTTCCCAAATCTGTCCGCTATGCAGAGGATGAAAACGGCTACAGGCTTTCCCTCCAGACCCTTCTTTGAGAGCAGGAATTCTTTGACTTCCGGAAGGGGACGCTCGTAGTAGATGGGTGTCCCGACGATTACAAGGTCGCACTCCTCAACATCGGGATTGTCAGAGGCTCTGAGGACTCTGACCTCTGCCCTCTCACTGACGGCTTTGGCCATCTCCCTTGCTACCTTCTCCGTGGAACCCCTCCGGGACTCATAGACGATGCAGACTTTCATCATTTCACCTACCGACTGGTCGGTTTTCAACCTTATAACCCTTTCCAGGAAAGCCTTAAATCGGATGGCGAGAACTTCCCATCAGGTGAGGAGAAATGAAGGACTTCTACATAGCCCACGAGGACGATATCAAAGCCGGAAGGACGACTGACGTTTACTTCATCAGGACGAAGAAGATACTCGTGGAGAAGGGCATTCACAGGAGGGTTTTCGTCGACGTCACCACCACCAGCCTTCCAAAGGGCTGGAAGTGGGGAGTCTTGGCTGGGATAGAAGAGGTGGCCAAGCTCCTCGAAGGCCTTCCGGTGAACGTCTACGCCATGCCTGAAGGCACAATCTTCCACCCCTACGAGCCTGTCCTCCAGATAGAGGGGTTTTATGAGGAGTTCGGGATCTACGAGACGGCTCTGCTCGGAATGCTCAGCCAGGCGAGTGGCATAGCCACTGCCGCACTCAGGACAAAGATAGCGGCCAAGTTCAAGCCCGTCTATTCCTTCGGGATAAGGCACATGCACCCGGCGATAGCCCCGATGATAGACCGCTCGGCGTTCATAGGCGGCTGCGACGGTGTCAGCGGCGTCCTCGGGGCGGAGATGATGGGGGAGAAGCCCGTCGGTACGATGCCCCACGCTCTCATCCTCGTCGTTGGCGACCAGGTGAAGGCCTGGAAGTACTTCGACGAGGTCGTTGAACCGGAGGTTCCCAGAACCGCTCTGGTCGATACACTCTGCGATGAAAAGTTCGAGGCGTTGATGGCGGCCGAGGCCCTCGGCGAGAGGCTGACGGCGGTTAGGCTCGATACCCCGAGCTCCAGGAGGGGCAACTTCAGGAGGATAATCGAGGAGGTTCGCTGGGAGCTCGACCTGAGGGGCCACGAGAACGTTAAAATCTTCGTCAGCGGAGGTCTGGACGAGGAAAGCCTCGGGGAGCTCGCGGACGTTGCCGATGCCTTCGGCGTTGGTGGCTCAATAGCGAGCGCCAAGCCGGTTGACTTCTCGCTCGACATAGTGGAGATCGAGGGGAAGCCAGTTACAAAGCGCGGAAAGCTCAGCGGGAGGAAGCAGATATACCGCTGTGAGAACGGCCACTACCACCGCGTTCCGGCCGACAAAAAGCTCGAACGCTGTCCGGTCTGCGGGGCGAAGGTCGAACCCCTCCTCAGGCCGCTTATCGAGAACGGCGAAATCGTCGCTGAACTTCCCAAGGCGCGGGAGATACGGGAGTACGTGCTGGAGCAGGCGAAGAAGTTTAACCTGACGCTCGATTGATCTCCCTCTTGGGTTCTCCTTTTCTCCTCAAGGCGGCAAAAGGCGAAGTCAGCGCAGCCTGCAGGGATAACACGAACACTTTAGAAACGCACACCTTCAATGAGAAGGAAAAAGAAGAGGCTTCAAGCCTCCTCGATGTAGATACAGCTGACCGGACAGGCCTCGGCGGCCTCAACGGCGCAGTTGTAGAGGTTCTCGTCCTCGATAACCTCGACGATAGGAACGCTCTTGCCCTCGTCGTTCATCTCGAAGACGTCCGGGCAGAGGCTGGCACAGATGGCATCTCCGATACAAACGTCCTGGTCAACCCTAACCTTCCACGCCATGGAACATCACCGGAGTTAGATGAACTCCGAGGAATATAAACTTTTCGTCGGAAAAATGGACGTCGGATGGCGAAGATTCGTGGAAAAAAGAGGAAACAGGCTCTTTGATGAACAAAAGTCGACAAGATGGGTCAGAAAAGCCCCAGCCTCTTTTTGTACTCCTCGCTTATCATCTCGGGATTCCAGGGCGGGTCGAAGGTAAGCTCGATTTCGGCGTCCTTGACGCCCGGGACTTCAAGTATCTTGTCTTCAACGGCGCGGAGAATCCACATGGTGAGCGGACAGCCGGGGG
Organism: Thermococcus sp.; assembly: GCF_015521605.1. NCBI lineage: Archaea > Methanobacteriati > Methanobacteriota > Thermococci > Thermococcales > Thermococcaceae > Thermococcus > Thermococcus sp. The sequence continues at coordinate 21,244 of NZ_WANV01000017.1, read as the reverse complement.
TGGTCATTGTCATCTTGACGTAGACGGTGTTGTCGGGTCTTATCTCAAGCTCGTAGATAAGACCGAGGTTGACGACGTCAACTCCTATCTCGGGGTCTATGACCTCCTTGAGCTTTTCCAGTATCATGTCCTTGCTCAGCTCGACGTTTTCTTCGGCCTTCTTTTCCCTCTCACGGTTTATCGTTATGGTTCCGACTCCTTCGATCTTTCCGAGCTCCGTGTTAAGCTTTATGAGCACCCCGTCAATGTCCGGCGTGTCCTTTGACAGGGTGACCGTCACATTGCCCTTTTCATCAACCTCGATGGATTTTACGAACTTCTCATCGACTATTCCCCTGATGATACTCTCAACTTCCTCTTTTGTTACCATATTCACCACCTGGGTGAAGTTCAGAGAGACACATTTAAACCTTTTGGGTCAGAAATGAGTAATTACTGGGATAGGATGTCGAATATCAGCCTCTCCGCCATCTCTGGAGTGAGTGCCCTTGCCCTCAGCTCCCTCAGAACCCTCTGGATGCCGTATCTCTTCAGAACCGGTGAGCTCTTCGCCGCGGACTTCCACAGGGTGCAGCCGAAGCCCAGGGCGTACTTTCTCCCGAGGGTCGCTATCGCCTCGCCCTTGTCGAGGGCGAGAAACGCCGGAAAGTTGAGCATCACGAGGTCGTCCTTTTTGTATATCGATATGAGGCCAGAGCTCAGCAGGTCACCGCTCGCTACAATCTTTATCCCGTTCTCTCTGGCATAGTCCTCGATGGCATGCATTACCATCGTATGACAGCGGCCGCAGACGGGTGCTCCCTTCCTTATCTGCTCCTTCATCTCGTCCATGTACTCCGGTATCTCGACGAAAACCGCACCCTGCGTCATGGCGTTGAGGAGAACCGGTTCCCTCATCTGTGGGAGCTTTGCCATCACGGGGACGACGTGGAAGCCTGCCCAGCGCAGGATTCTGAGGGACGCCGTGCTGTCGGAACCTGCAGAAAAGGCGAGGGCTACCCTCACGTCGATGGGTGAGCGGTCAAACTCCTTCCCGTAAAGGCGGTACTCTATCAAGGCTTTCAGGCGGGAGTAGGCTTCTTCGCCGATTTCTTCCCTAACCCTTTCAAGGGCGTCCAGGTTGTATTCGAGCCGGTACCTTTTGACGAAGTCATCTCCCACGGAGCCTATCATCGAACACCCAATCGGGGAATGGTTTATTAAACTTGCCGCTGGGAAAACCTTAAAAGAGGCCCACCTTAACCCCGTCCGCGAACAAAAAATGCTTCTGGAGGTGCTTGCGATGAGGGAGATAGTGGAAAAGGTCAGGGAGAAGACGAGCATCCCCGTTTACGAGAGAACCGTTGAGAACGTTCTGAGCGCGATACAGGCGAGTGGAGACGTCTGGAGAATAGTTGACCTCAGTGAGGAACCGCTTCCGCTTGTGGTTGCCGTTATTGCCGCCCTCCACGAGCTCGGATACGTGACTTTTGACGGCCCGAGCGTCGTTCTCACCCAGAGCGGCAGGAAGCTGGTGGAGAAGTATGGAATAGGCGCCAGGAAGGACTACACCTGCGCCCACTGCGAGGGCAAGACCGTTGAGCTTTCGGCTTTCAGCGACCTCCTTGAGCAGTTCAAGGAAATCGTCAAGAACCGCCCTCAGCCGAAGCACGACTTCGACCAGGCCTACGTTACCCCCGAGACGACCGTCGCCAGGATCGCCCTGATGCACACCCGCGGAGACCTTGAGAACAAGGAGGTCTTCGTTCTTGGCGACGACGACCTGACCAGTATAGCGCTGATGCTCAGCGGCCTGCCGAAGAGGATAGCTGTCCTCGACATCGACGAGAGGCTCGTTAAGTTCATCGAGAAGACCGCCGACGAGCTCGGATACGAGGACATCGAGATGTTCACCTTCGATCTCCGCGAGCCGCTTCCCGACTACGCGCTCCACAAGTTCGACACCTTCATCACCGACCCGCCCGAGACTGTTGATGCCATAAGGGCCTTCGTCGGCAGGGGCATAGCAACGCTCAAGGGTCCCGGCTGCGCCGGCTACTTCGGCATAACGAGGCGCGAGAGCTCGCTCGACAAGTGGCGCGAGATTCAGAGGTTGCTCCTCAACGAGTTCGGCGTTGTTATAACCGACATCATCAGGAACTTCAACGAGTACGTGAACTGGGGCTACGAGGAGGAGACGAGGGCCTGGAAGCTCCTCCCGGTCAAGGTCAAGCCGTCGTACAACTGGTACAAGAGCTACATGTTCAGGATTCAGACGCTCGAAGGCTCGAAGGGCTTCGAGGAGAAGATAGAGATAGGCGACGAGCTCTACAACGACGAAGAGGCATCGACCACATGATTGAGGTCATCGACTGCATCAGGCGAAACCTCGGCCGGGTTCCCGGCCTTTATTCTCTAATTCTCTACGGCTCTCTCGCCAGGGGAGATTACCTGCCCGGAACGAGCGATGTCGATTTCTTTGCTATCATTGAAGACGGTGTCAACCGGAGGATGTGCTTTCAAAAATAAGGCCTGTTCTAGATGAGTGCACCGAACACCTCAAACCCGTTGAGGTCGACATAGCGTGGGAGTGGCTCTCCAACCTCCGCGACCCTCTCAACCTCGGCTACCCCTACAAGTTCCTGACAATCTATCAGCGAGACTTCAGGGAGAACCACATCGTGGTCACTGGCGAGGGGATAACTGGACTCCTGCCCAAATACCGGGTCGAGGAAGTACTCCCCGGAAGGCTGGAGGGAATTCTGAAGAACCTTGAGCGCTTCTCCGAAAATCCGAAGATGCTCCACATCCTGGCCGGTGAAACCGCCAGGCTGATGGCCTTTCTCAACGGCTCAAGCCTCAGAAAGGAGGACGTTTTGAGGAAGCTCGAAGAGCTTGGGGACGAGGAAGCGGTTAAAATCTACCGTTCGTACTTAGCGGGGAGAAAAATGGGGTTCCGGGGGGAGTTTTTGAGGGAGTTCGTAGCATCAAGGGTTGAAAAGATGAAAAAACGAAGCTCACTTCCGTGATCTCCACACGATGACGACCGTGAGGGCTACCAGCAGGGCTCCGATTCCGATGTAGACGTATGCTGTCCCCTCCTCATTTTCCCCGGATTTTACCGCTGTGAATCCCCGGACTTCGTAGGCCCCTATCGACAGAGGGTTCTTTGAGGGATAGACAACCACGTAGCCGTCGAGGCCGCTGGTTTCAACGCTCCCCGTGCTGTTGCCTATGTATCTGGAATCCCTCACGAGCAGGAAGGTGGCGTTGGTCAGCCTGACGGTTCCGTCTTTCACTTCAAGCTCCGGTATATTGGCGTAGAGGAGGTTCCTGAGGAAGGAAACGCCTTTCTCGTAAAGCTCTGTGTCAGTAAGTCCGGCCTCCTGGAGTGCCCACACTGCCTTCGCCGTCGATGTTATGCCCGCCACCGAGCCCTGGGTGTATGGAAACGCGCCGTTGGGATACTGCCTTTCCGCGAGCAGGTTCAGGGTTTCGTTGAGCTCCTTTTCCATTCCAAACTCGCTGAAGACTATGATGGCATAGGCGAAGTAGTACGTTGGGATGGTGTAGTAAACGGGGTTTCCAGTTTTTGGGTCCTTCGTTTTGAGCATCCAGGTGAGGTTGTTTGAGAGGTAGCTGAGAGAGGCGCCGTAGTCATGGCTGACGTTCAGTTCCCTGAGCACCCACACCACGTACTCGGTGTTGTAGAAGTCCTTCCAGACGCCGTTCCTGGCGGTGCTTAGTAGATAGTCCACCTCGTCCGAGTAGTCTTCCCCGAGGAGGGCTTTCACTCGGGCGATTTCGGCGACCTGCCACGGAAACAGCCCGGAATAGCTGGAGGGGAGCTCTGGGGTCATGTTGCAGAGCAGGTAGTAATCGGCCAGTATTACCCGTTCCCAGTCGTCCCCAGGGGTTATCTTCCCGAGGTACGGGCACGCGACGTCCCTCAGGCCTTCGAAGCTCCCGACCTTGGAGACGCTCAGCAGGTCGAGAACGCGGTAGCGGAGAACGCCCCAGAACCCGAAGTGCTCCTTTTCAATCAGTTCCTTGCGGTACTTCTCCTCTCCCGTCGCGTAGAGTGCCATGGCCGTGGCCACGGTGGATTCAAAATCGCCGCTGAGCTCAACCTTCTCCCCCAGATATGCAAGGGCAAAGGCGCGGTAGGCTTCCAGTTCACCCTCGACGCCCATCTTTTCAAGTTCATCCTTTTTTCCAAGGGCCAGGTAGCCGAATATCCTCTCTGCATCTGTCTTTGGCTCGGTCCCCATCAGCCAGCCCTCTCCACGATTTATGGCCTCCCTCACCTGCTTTTCGAATCCCGTGAGGTTTTCGTTGATGTAGCCGTTCAGGAATTCCCTGAGAGCAATGACTGCAAGCGCCGTCCCGGTGTAGTCCTCCCACGAGCCGTCGGGGTTCTGCTTGTATATCAGCCAGTATGCGGCGCCGTTGAGAACATCGCGGTAACGGCCCCTGGCGATGTCTTCACCGCGCATGAGGGCCAGCATGGCCATCGCGGTGTACTTCGCCATGTGCTCTTCCCCGTAGACCATCCCCCATGAATCGAAGGGCGTCTTCAACGCCACGAGCCATTCGCACCCCTCAAGAACCTTATCATAGTCTCCGGTCTGGTAGAGGGCGAGAACAGCAAAGGCAGTTTCGGGAACGGTGGGCCTGTAAACGTAAGGCTCGATTTTAGCGCTCCCTACCGGGAGGGATAATCCGATGATCATCAGTATGAGCGCTGCCCCGAGAATTCTCCTCATTTCAACCACCTCAAAGAGAAAAGAAAAGGATGTTAAAAACCTTCAGCCGTAGTAGACAACGACATCGAGCTGGTAGCTGGCCCAGCCGTATGTGCTGTAGGCGTAGACGAGGAACTTCCAGGTTCCCGGTGCCGGGTTGAGGTATTCGACGTGCTCGTAGCTGTTGCTCGTTGTGGAGCGGTCCACGATGTTACCGTTGGGGTCGTAGAGGTAGAGGTCGAGGTCGTGGAGGCTGGTGTCGAAGGTCAGGTCTCCGGTTATCTTGGTGGCGCCGCTGTTGACGGTCATGGTGAAGCTGTCGCTGGTGTCGTACCAGTCATGGACATAGCCGGTGAAGGTCTGGCTGTCGGTGGTCGGAGTCGGGCTTGGGCTCGGGGCGGGGGTGGTTCCGCTCGACTGGCTGAGGGTGCCGTCACTGACGACGTCGACCTGGTAGTTTGCCGCACCGCTGTAGCTGACGACCTTGACCGTCCAGGTTCCGGCAGTCGGGTTGTAGTAGCCGACCTTCTCGAAGCCGTAGTACTGGGTGTATGAGTAGTCCACCTGGTTGCCGTTGGGGTCGTAGAGGTAGAGGTCGATGTCACTGGCGCTGTTGTCCCAGTAGAGCGTGGCCGTGACAAAGGTGGCGCCGCTGACGTCGAAGGAGTGGGTGGCGCTTCCCTTGTCGGCGACCGAACCGGTGAAGACGAGCTTGGCGTAGTTGTCGTAGTTTATGGCCTTGTAGACGTTTATCCTACCGGCACCGTAGGCGATGTCCGCTATCTCGGTCGGGGCCACTATATCGGCGGTCTCGATGAAGGCGGTCTTTATCTTGTCCGGAGTCCATGTCGGGTGGGCCTGGAGTATGAGGGCCGCGGCGCCGGCAACGTGCGGGGTGGCCATGCTCGTGCCGGAGGCCTTGGTGTAGTAATCGTCGATCGGGGTGCCCATGCTGGTTCCGCTGGCCCTCGGGGCGATGATGTCAACACCCGGGGCGACGACCTCGGGCTTGAGCCTGCCGTCGGCGGTCGGTCCCCGGCTGGAGAAGCTGGCTATGGTGTCCGTGCTGTCAACGGCACCGACCGTTATGACCTTGTCGGCGGCGGCCGGAGAGCCGACGGTGTAGGTGTTGGGCCCGCTGTTTCCGGCGGCGACACAGACGACGAGGCCAGCCGCCCAGGCGTTGTTGACGGCCTGGCTCAGGGAGTCGGTACCGTCGGAGCTCTGGCTTGAGCCGAGGGAGAGGTTGATGACCTTGATCCCGTACTTGTCCCTGTTCTGGACGACCCAGTCGACGCCGGCTATGATGTCGGATATGCTTCCCGAACCGTCTGCGGCGAGAACCTTGACGCCAACGAGCTTCGCTCCGGGGGCGACGCCGATGTACTGTGAGTTGACAGCGCCGGTTCCGGCGATGATTCCTGCGACGTGGGTTCCATGGCCGTTGTCATCGTAGGGGGTGGTCTTGCCGTTGACTACATCGTACCATGCCACGACCTTGCCCTGGAGGTCGGGGTGGCTCGCGTCTATACCGGTGTCGATAACCGCAACAACGATACCGCTGCCATCGTAACCGAGGGAGTTCCAGACGGTGTCAGCCCCTATCTGGGCAACGGAAGTAGCATCTGAAACCTGGACCTTATAATCCTCCTGGATGAACTTTATTCCCGAGACCTTGGTGTTGCCGAAGAAGCCGGTGTCGATCATGCCGGCGATAAGCAGAAGGTCCCTGACCTTCATCTTGACCGCAACGGCGGGGATTATCTTGTAACTGTACTTGATTTCAGCGCCCATAAGCTTCAGTATCCTGAGGGCGGAGTCCCTGCTCCGCGGGCTGTCAAACATTATGACGGTACTGACCTGCTGGTTCCAGTCCATCCCCTGAACCTTCTTGAACAGCCCTGGAGTCATCAGTCCGTAGTTCTTCTGCTGGATGCCGTTATTCCGAACGACGGGCTTCGTTGGTGCTGCGGCTGCCATTCCGGCTATAATGCCTATCAGGAAAAGGGCCAACACAACAGCCTTCCATCCCTTCATTCCTGAACACCTCGATTCACGGTCTGATTTATTATCACATCAGGGCACTATGCCCGTCATCGAAGCACCATCTTGGGCATTGGCAATATAAACCTTTCGATTTTAAAACGTATTATTGCATATGCTATTGATGAAGAAATTTTTTTTGATTTATTCGTAAAGGTTAAACACAACAAATCGTAAGTTGAGAACGGGAAAAACTAAAACAAAAGAGCATATTTTGGGACGTTACGACACGGGATGCACGCCGGATTTCAGAACTAAACGGTACAATAAAGGAAAACGAGAGAGGATTCAGAACTCCTCCATTCCAAGCTCCTTGAGCTTCTCCTCCGGAATCCTTCCGTCCTCGGTCCAGCCGCGGAAGCGGTAGTAGCGCGGGAGCATCTCGGCAAGCCTGACGACGTGACCCTTGTTGGGGCCCTGCCTGACGGGCTCCTCCAGGAGTCTCTTGGGCAGAGTGTCCTCCTTGAGCGGGTCGAGTCCGGCACGGAGGCTGAAGAGCCTCTCGGCGTTCCAGATGCGCTCGCCTATCCTGAGGTACTCCTCGGTCGAGAGGTCCCAGCCTAGGGCCGCGTTGAGCATGTCGCGGTAGTCGTCGGCACCGAGACCGAATGTCGTGAAGACACAGAGTCCGGCGGCATCGATGAGTGCAGTTAGGTCCTGGAAGAGTATGACCATCTTGACCTTCTCGTCGCTTATGTCGTGCGGGTCCATCTTGTAGGGATAGCCGAGTATCTCTGGGCTGATCATGTACTGCTTGATGTGACAGCCACCGCGGTTGTTGGTGGCGTAACCGAGACCGTGTCCCTCAGCTCCACGCGGGTCATACGCCGGAAGCTCCTGCTTTTTGACTCCCATGAAGTACTCGACGCCGTTGTACTTCTCGGCCAACCGGTAGCCGCCTTCGGCGAGAACGTCTCCAAAGCCCTTCCTGTAAGCCATCTTCTCAATGTAGTAGTGGAGAACCTCAGTGTTGCCCCACCTGAACGGCGGAGCGTCATCCCCGAGGTCTTCCTGCTTCAGCAGGCCCTTCTCGTAGAGTTCCATGGCGGTTGCTAGAGTTCCGCCCAGGCTTATGGTGTCGAATCCGTACTCGTCCGCGAGGTGGTTGGCCTCTATGATGCTGGCCAGGTCGTTTATGCCGAGGTGCGCTCCGAGCGCCCAGGTGCTCTCGTACTCCGGTCCCTCCGTAACTCCGAGGGTCGGAAGCTTGTTGACCCTTCCACAGCCGATCGGACAGGCGTAGCACGGCTTGTTTCTTATCAGGTACTTGGACGCCATTGCCTCGCCGCTCTGCTCCTCCGCGTACTCAAACTGGCTGTCCTGGAAGTTCCTGGTTGGGTACAGACCGTTCTGGTTGATGATGTTGACGAGAACGGCGGTACCGAACTTGGGAAGTCCACCTCCCGCGACGGGGTCGTTCTTGAGCTTTTCAATCTTCTCCTTCACGACGCTGGTAAACTTTGCCCTGTCGGCGACTTCAACGCGCTTGTGGCCGCGGACGACGATGGCCTTGAGCTTCTTGCTTCCCATTACCGCACCAACGCCGCCCCTTCCAGCGGCACGGTGCTCGTCGTTCATGACCGCGGCTATCCTTGAAAGGTTCTCTCCAGCGGGGCCGATGGAGGCTATGTGGACCTTGCTGTCTCCAACCTCCTCCTTGAGGGTCTTCTCCGTCTCACTGACAACCTTGCCCCATATGTGGCTCGCGTCCCTTATCTCGACCTGGTCGTCGTTGATGTAGAGATAAACCGGGTGGTCCGCTTTGCCCTCGACCACTATGGCGTCCCAGCCCGCAAACTTCAGCTCTGCACCGAAGAAACCGCCCGAGTTGGCCATCGCTATATAGCCCGTCAGCGGGCTCTTGGTGATCACCATGTATCTGCCGCCGGTAGGGGCGGTTGTTCCGGTCAGTGGGCCGGTGGCGAATATCAGCTTGTTCTCCGGGCTGAATGGGTCCACGGTTGCGTCCATCTCCTTCAGAAGATAATAGATACCGAATCCCCTGGTTCCCAGCCACTTCTTGGCGAAGTTCTCATCGAACTTCTCTTCGCTTATCTTGCCCGTACTAAGGTTAACTCTTAAAATCCTTCCCCAATACGCGAACATGTTTCGATGCCTCCAGCAGTTCTCGGAAGCATTTTTGTACATTGATGCTAATAAATTTGACGAAAGCAAAAAAATGAAACATTGATGTTATGATAAGCACATTAGTTTAACAAACGTAGATGCGGTCATTTTCGAACTTAAAAGTTCGCGGTCGATGTAAAAAACATTATTAAAAAATATGAATTTAGATTCACCAAAATCCTTTCATACCCTTCTCCGGTATCGGGCAGAGCACTATGCGCCTCGCCCAGAGGCAGTCCGCACAGCTTGGCCTGTTGCCCCAGCAGTCCGATTCTGTATCCTGCACAAAGGAACATGATTCGTTCAGCGGACAGTCGGTGCAGCTTGGGTACAGGGCGTTCTGAACCGTAAACCTGAACCAGCTGTAGTCCCTGCTCGTCCATATCTCTGCCAGGCTTTTCTCTCGAACGTTGCCGAATGAGTAAGCGTAAACCTTCTTTTCCCTGCCGAAGACTATCTCGGGGTACGTGTGGAGGAAGCGGTAGCAGGGTGCTACTTCCCCGTCCCACCGGATCACCGCAACTTTCTTCTCTATGAACTCGCAGTGCCTCTCAGTTCTCAGGGAGAACTCCGCTATCCTGTGGAGGTAGCCGTGGTATATTGACTGGAGCTTGTTCACGATTGGCGTCATGTCAATAGAACCGTCGTAGACTATCATTTCGGCGTGCTCCTTGGTTATTGGCAGGAGGTTTGATATCAGTAGTGTATCGGCACCGAGCGAGCCGACGTAGTGTGCAACATCAACCAGCTCGTTGTAGTTCTCCTTTGTGACAACGACCTCAACCCCTATGTGGGGCACGTCCTTCCCGAGCTCCTTCTTTACCTCCTGTATCTTCCGTATCCTTGACCCAGTGTAGTCAGGCTTTATGTGCCCGATGTCGACCGGCTGGGTTGGAACGGAGTCGACCGAGAAGTACATGAGGTCAACGCCGAGCTCCACGAGCTCCCTTATCCTCTTGTCCGTCAGAAGGAATCCGTTGGTACTTATTCCAAGGGCGAAACCGCGCCTTTTGACTTCCCTCACCATGTCCATGAACCTCGGGTGAACCGTAGGTTCCCCGATTCCTCCAAAGTATATCATCTCCAGATCGGGAAGCTCCTCCGCGTCATCGAGTATTTTCAAGAAGAGCTCCCAGTCCATGTCGCCCTCCGGGTCTTCCCAGTACTGTTTGAAACACATTTCACAGCGGAGGTTACACCTATTGGTTATTTCGATGTAGAGGTACTTCAGATCAGGCTTTTTGGGAATTAGAACGAAAGTGCCGTTAAGCTCGAACTTATGAGCGTTGTTCTCCAACGTAAACCACCTAAAGGCGAAGTAAAACAGCAGCCTTTATAACGTTTAGTGGACAGATATGGGCACTGTGAGGCGGTGACTTTTGACGGCACTTCAAGAACAGGTTGTGGTGCGGTGGCCGGGATTTGAACCCGGGTCACCGGCTTGGAAGGCCGGTGTCCTAGACCAGGCTAGACTACCACCGCACGCGAGAAATGGTGGGGCGAGGGGGATTTGAACCCCCGACACCCGGATCTTCAGTCCGGCGCTCTCCCAGGCTGAGCTACCGCCCCACGCCCAATGGATAGGGTAGAGGGCGAATTTATAAATCTTGCGGTGGGCTGAAAGGCAACCCTGGGAGGAGGAAATTCGGGGGGAAGAGTCAGATCCTCGGCTCAACAGCGTAGACCGTCCTGTCCTCCCCGAGTACCTCCATAAGGCCGCGGTGTCTCCTGACGCAGCTCTCGCACTCGCCGCAGTGTATCGGCTTTCCATCTTCCGTGAAGCCCTTCGGCATATAGCAGGAGCTGGAGTACTCGTACTTGGCGTCCAGTTCTTTCAGAAGCCTCGCTATGCCCTTCTTGTCGAGGTCGATGAGGGGGGCAACGACTTTTACTTCGGCCATTGTCCCGTACTTCAGCATTTCGTTCATTTTCTCGACGAACTCCGGCGTGTTATCCGGGAAGGTTGCTCCCTCTTCCGCGTTGAAGCCCACTATTATGTCCCCGCCGCCGAGCGCATCGAGGAGCGAGGCGGCGACGCTTATGAGGACGACGTTACGAGCGGGAACCCAGACGCTCTTCGCGGTCTCCTGAGCAACGTTCATGTCCTCCAGCTCCTCCGCGCTGACCTTTGGCGTTTCACCGCCGACGAGAGTTGTCCCGCGGAGCTTTGAGAACTCTTCGAGGAAGTCCAGCCTCACGATCCTCAGCGGGATGTCGAGCTCTTTCGAGAAGAACTCTGCCACCCTGTTGGTAACCCTTTCCTCGTTGCTCCCGTAGTTGACGGTGAGCATTATCACCTCGTCGTAGTTCTCCTTGGCCCAGTAGAGGCAGGCCGTTGAGTCCAACCCGCCGCTGAAGAGAACGACCGCGCGCTTCATTCAACCACCTCCGGAAGCAGTTTGACGTTAAGTTTCCCAGCCCGGTTTCTAAGCTTTTTGTCGTAGGTCGCGAGGGCACCGACATCTTTGGCTATCGCGAGGATCACGGAGTCGTTGTAGTGTTTCAAGCCGAGGTTTCCGAAGAGGCCAAAGGCTGGAATTAAGTACCTTCTGTCATCGATGAGGCTAACCCTTTCGTTTAGAAGAATCTTTGTCAGGGTTTTCTCTGCTTCCTTGGGTGCAACCCCAGCCGCTGCCAAGTTCCAGACGAGCTCATAAACAACGATTGCCGGCAGCACTACCTTATCAAGGGAGTCTATCAGTTTCCTTGCTTCCCCATATCTCCCTGAGCTGCGGTTGATAGAGTAAAGGAGCACGTTTGTATCAACGACCGCTACTCTTCCCATTTAGAAGCCTCCGTAAGTGCCTTTCTGGTGTTCTCCTCGATTTCTTCTGGCGTAAAGTCCCTTCCAAGGTCAAGGCTCGGCCACTCCATTTCGGCTTTTTTAATGACTATCTCGTCCCCCCTCAGCTCCACGCTCAGATATTCGCCCTCCCTTATGCCAAGGGCCTTCCTTATCTCTGCGGGAATGGTTATCTGGTAGTTGCGCGTGACCTTTGTGAGTGGCATAGTATATCACCGCAGTATAGTAGGACTTCCTACTAGATAACCCTTTCGCTCACTCGAGGGCGAGGCCAACGATGTCTTTCACGCTCGAAAAGCCCTCCTCCTTAAGATAGCGCTCAATCCCCTCGTTTATCTCCCTGAAGACCTTCCAGCCGCGGAGCGAAACTGCTGTTCCTATCTGCAAAGCTGAAGCTCCGGCGAGGAGGAACTCGACCGCATCTTGCCACGTCGTTATACCACCAATCCCGATGACAGGGATGTCAAGGGTCTTCGCGAGGTCGTAGACTGCTCTTAATGCCACGGGCTTAACCCCCGGCCCGGAGTAGCCGCCGACTCTATTGCTCAGTATCGGCCTCCTCGCGTAGACGTCTATCGCTATCGCCTTCAGCGTGTTTATGGCCGAGACGGCATCCGCTCCAGCCTTCTCAGCCGCAAGGCCGAGCTTTGTTATATCATCCGTGTTGGGTGTGAGCTTCGCTATCACGGGCTTATCGGTGGCGTCTTTGACGGCCTTGACGACTTCATACACGTTCTCGGGCCTCTGGCCGATCTCCATGCCGTAGCCCTTGGCGTGCGGACAGCTGAGATTGAGCTCGAAGGCATCCGCCACATCACTCAGCTTTTCAGCGAGAAATGCAAATTCCTCCGGCGTTCCACCGAATATCGAGACTATCAGCGGAAAATCAAAGGTGTAACCTTCAACCATCTCAAGGAAGCCCTTCCAGCCCGGGTTTGGCAACCCCATTGCATTTATCAGCCCGTAGGGGAGCTCTACGATGGTCGGATTGTTGTAACCATCCCTCGGCTCGATTCCGATCGATTTGGTGACCACTCCGCCCGCCCCTTCCTCGTGCGCCCTTATCCACTGCTCCGGAGTCTTGTCGTTGATTCCGGATGCGAGAATGAGGGGGTTTTCGAACCTTATCCCGAAAAGCTCGACCTCAAGGCTCACCATTTTGACACCTCAAAGGCAAAAGAAGCGGTTTCCTATTAAGGTTTTTGCCGGAATTTTAGTGGCGGCGGGCGCGCCCGGGGGTGGGAACCCTCCACCGTCCCCTTCCACCGGGGCTCGCTCACCCCCGCTACCCCACGAGCGCCGCACGTCCCGCCTACCGCTGCTCCCTTCCGGGCCTGGCGGGGTTCGGCGGGCAAAGGGAGTTAGCGGAGCCCTCCAGCTCCGCCCCTCCCACCGCCGGCCCCGTGGGACGAGGGATCACCGTTGTGCCCCGGCTTCCGGGGACGGCTTCAGGAACCGCCCCCCGGGCTTCGGCCCCGGCATATCGACGGTTTCCGGTTACAGGGGACGCCGAACCCCCCGGCCTAGCCCGCCGCCAGCTAACTTATCCGCCGCCCGATATATAAAGCTTTGGTAGTGCCTGAAACCAAAGGTTGCCCACCATCGGGTTGAAAAATTTTCATAAATGGGTGCACGAATAGGTGCATGGGTGATACACCGTGCGCTTAACTGAGCATCCTGTTCTACGTTTTGAGCGCGGCAGGGAGGTTACAATATATTTTAAGGGCCAACCAATCAAGGCGTACGAAGGGGAAACCATTGCAACGGCCTTACACGCCTCTGGAATCAGGGTTCTCAACTATTCCGCCAACGAAAAACGTCCGAGGGGTCTCTTCTGCGCAATAGGCAAGTGCTCCTCCTGTCTGATGGTCGTGAACGGAATTCCCAACGTCAGGACGTGCATAACCCTAGTTGAGGACGGCATGAGGATCGAGCCCCAGCGCGGGAAGGCGAAGCTCCCCAAGGAGGCAAAGCCCCCGGAGTTCAGGGACGCGAAAGTCGTGAGGGCTGACATCGTGATAATCGGCGGCGGGCCCGCTGGTTTGATGGCGGCCATCCACGCGGCCGATGCCGGGGCGAGCGTCGTTCTCCTGGACGAAAACCCGATGCTCGGCGGCCAGCTCGTCAAACAGACCCACAAGTTCTTCGGCAAGCGGGAACAGTTCGCGGGAGTCAGGGGCGTGGAGATAGCAAAAATCCTTGAGGATGAGGTCAAGAAGAGGGAGAAGGTCGAGATATTCCTCGAAACCTCAGCCGTCGGCATCTTTCAGGAGGGCGACGAGAAGCTCGTCCTGGCCGTCAGGAACAACCGCGAGCTGATAGAGTTCCGTGGGAGAGCGGTGATAGTCGCCACCGGTGCGATGGAGAAGATGATACCCTTCGAGAACAACGATTTACCCGGAATCTACGGCGCCGGGGCGATACAGACCCTCATGAACACCTACGGCGTCAAGCCAGGGGACAGGGTTCTAATCGTTGGAGCCGGGAACGTGGGGCTTATCCTGGCGTACCAGCTCATACAGGCCGGCGTCGAGGTGAAGGCGATAGTCGAGGCCATGCCTAAAGTTGGGGGCTACTTCGTCCACGCCGCCAAGGTCAGACGCTTGGGCGTTCCGATACTCACGAGACACACAATCCTGCGCGCCGAGGGGAGGGGGAAGGTCGAGAGGGCAGTAATAGCCCAGCTCGACGAGAACTGGAGGCCTATTCCCGGAACGGAGAAGGTCTTTGAGGTCGACGTCATAGCCCTCGCGGTTGGCCTGAGGCCCAGCATCGAGCTCCTCCACCAGGCCGGCTGCCAGATAAGGTACGTCCGCGAGCTCAGCGGTCACGTTGCCGTTCGCGACGAGTGGATGGAGACCACCGTCCGGGGAATATTCGTTGCCGGTGACTCGGCCGGAATAGAGGAAGCCACGACGGCGATGCTCGAAGGAAAGATAGCGGGCATCGCGGCGGCCCTGAGGCTGGGCATAGCGGACGAGGGCTGGCTCGGGGAGATGGAGAAGGCCCAGAAAGACCTCCTGGAGTTCCGCTCCGGGCCCTTCGGCAGGCACGTGCTCGAGGGCATAAAGAAGGCGCTGGTGGTGAGAGAATGAGTGAGATTCCGGAGTACCTTAGAAAGGGTTACATCACCCCGGAGGAGCTCCAACAGTTCATCCCTCTGCCGAGCGAGGAGAGGCTCAGGAAGAGGCCAGTTGCCGTTCCGGAGTGTCCGCAGGAGATACCCTGCGCGCCCTGCAGGGAGATATGCCCCACCGGAGCGATAAGCATGCCCACTCCGAACGACCTGCCGATAGTCGACTACGATAAGTGCATTGGCTGCTCCCTCTGCGTCCAGATCTGCCCCGGACTGGCCTTCTTCATGGTGCACTACGTCGGGGATAAAGCGAGGATAACGATGCCCCACGAGCTCCTCCCGGTTCCCGAGAAGGGGGAGGAAGTCGTTCTCCTCAACCGTATTGGAGAGCCCGTAGGAAAAGGCAAGGTGCTCACCGTCGTCCCGAGGGAGAAGACGAAGGGTGACACGCCGATAATAATCGTCGAGGTGCCGCTTGAGCTCGCGTGGGACGTCAGGGCGGTTAGGGTGGTGAGAGAATGAGTGACGGAAAGATAATCGTCTGCCGCTGTAACGACGTCACCGTCGAGGAGGTTGAGGCGCTCATCGATTCCGGCGTCACGGACATCGAGGAGCTCAAGCGCCTCCTCCGCATAGGGATGGGTCCCTGTCAGGGAAGGACGTGCATCCCCATAGTCCTTGGCATACTGGCCAGAAAGACCGGAAGAAGGCAGGAGGAGATACCGCTCCCGAAGGCCAGGGTCCCGATTCGGCCCGTCCGCGTAGAGGTCATAGTGGGTGGTGCCGATGAGTAAAATAGCCATCATTGGCGGCGGGATAATAGGGGTCGCCACCGCCTACGAGCTGGCGAAGCTGGGAGAGGAGGTCATCCTTTTCGAGAAGAGCTACTTCGGCTCGGGCTCCACCTTCCGCTGCGCCACCGGCATCCGCGCCCAGTTCACGGACGAGGCCAACATAAGGCTCATGAAGCACTCGGTCGAGCGCTGGGAAAAGCTTGAGGAGGAGCTCGGCTTCGATATAAACTTCAAACAGACCGGCTATCTGTTCCTTGCGACGAGCGAGGAGGAGGTCGAGGGGTTCAAGGCGAACATAGCGCTCCAGAACAAGTTCGGCGTCCCGACGAGGCTCATCGATATGGACGAGGCAAGGGAGATAGTGCCGATCCTCAACACCGAGCCCTTCTTAGCTGGAGCGTGGAACCCCAAGGACGGCAAGGCAAACCCCTTCAAGACTCTCTTCGCCTACCTCTTCCGGGCAAAAGAACTCGGCGTTGATGCGAGGGAGCACACTGAAGTTGTCGGCTTCGAGCGCAAGGGGGATGTTATAACGGCGGTTAAGTACAGAAGCAACGGGAAGGTCGAGAGCGTTAAGGTCGACGCCGTCCTCAATGCCGCCAACGCCTGGGCACCCCTTATCAACGAGATGGCCGGTTTGAAGCGCGACCTCGTGCCTATAACCGCCTACAAGCACCAGCTCGTCAAGACGGAACCGCTCGAACCTGGCCAGGCTGAACCTCTGGTATGTCCGCCGAGCTGGAACGACGCCTACATAATCCAGGACGGAGAGGACGGCGGAATAATCTGCGGCGCCGGGATAGAGCACAGAGCCAGGAGCCTCGACGACTACGAGCCTACTTACGACTTCCTCAGGGGCGTTCTCCGCTACGCGACGATGATAGCGCCCCCGCTCCGCCATGCTCACATCGTCCGCCAGTGGGCCGGCTTCTACGCGAAGACCCCGGACAGCAATCCCGCCATCGGAAAGCTCCTCGACAACTTCTACATAGCGGCGGGCTTCAGCGGTCACGGCTTCATGATGGCCCCAGCGGTGGCTCAAGCGATGGCTGAGCTGATTTCAAAGGGCCGCTCAAGGGTTCCGCTCGACTGGGAGTGGTACGATCCGTATCGCTTCGAGCGCGGCGAGCTCCGCACGAGCGCCTTCCAGATAGGGTGAGTCTCCTCACTCTCCCCTACCTTCTTTTAACACCCCCGCGGCAAGAAAAAGGTTATAAAGGAGCCCCTATTAGCATCGTGAGGGTCATCATGAGGATAGTCTTCGATATAGGCGGTTCGGTTCTCGTTCCTGACGACCCGGACGTTGATTTTATCGGGAAGATGGCTTACGAGCTCATCAAGATAAGCGAGGATCACGAGGTTGCCGTGGTGGTGGGCGGCGGAAAGGTGGCGCGCAAGTATATCAGAGCCGCGAAGACCTTCACACCCAACGAGACCTTCAAGGACTACATCGGCATACACATTACCCGCGCCAACGCCATGCTCCTCATAGCGGCGCTCGGCGAGAAGGCCTATCCCTTCGTAATCCAGGACTTCCGCAAGGCCTGGGAGGTCATCCAGCTCAAGAAGATACCGATAATGGGCGGAACTCATCCGGGCCACACGACGGACGCGGTAGCGGCGCTCCTCGCGGAGTACCTGCAGGCTGACCTTCTGGTCGTCGTAACGAACGTTGACGGCGTCTATGACAGCGATCCGAGGAAGAACCCGGAGGCGAAGAAGCTCGACAGGATAACCGTCGACCAGCTCGTCGAGATCGCAATGCAGGCCGAGAGCAAGGCCGGCGGAAGCGGCGTCGTTGACGCTTTGGCGGCCAAGTTCATCCAGCGCGGAAGGATAAGGACATACATCGTCGGCAAGAAGGACGCCTACCACCTCTTTGACGTCGTGAGGGGCAGGCACAACGGGACTGTTGTGGAGCCTTGAGGTTTTCTTTCCTCCTCAAAACGCTTATATATTTTGTCCGACTATTGTCCTACGGTGATGGAATGTCCACTGCGGAGAAGATTTCGGTCCGTTTTCCTCAGGGCCTAATCCGTGAAATTGATGAGCTCGTGGAGAGCGGTGAGTTCTCAAGCCGGAGCGAACTTATCAAGGAAGCCGTGAGGTTCTTCCTGATGCATTATGAATCCCCTGAAGAGCTCTGGGAAACCTACAAGCTCCTCGCGAGGGAGAGGAGGATCCCATCCGAGAAGGAAATCGAAAAGCTCCTTGAGGAAGTGGATGAGGAATGGAAGCACTCAAGGTCGTCTTAGATGCGAACGTCGTTATAGCGGCCGCCATAAATCCCTTCGGCAGTTCTGGAAAGGTCATGGACTTAGTTGTCGGGAGAAGAGTTCTGTCCTACACTTCGGAGGCGATACTTGAGGAGCTCCGCTTCAAGCTCACGAGCGAGAAGGTTCTCAAATACCTTGAGAGCAGGGTTTACGCCCTTTGGGTTTACAGGATTTTTCGGGCTTCGTCAGTCCTCGTTGAGCCGGCTGAGCGCTTTGAGGTCTCACCCGATCCCGATGACAATAAGTTCTTCGATGTGGTGTATTCGGCTAAAGCTGACTTCCTGATAAGCCTCGACAAGAGGCACGTGCTGAAGCTGAGGGACGGGAAGAGGAGGTTTTCCCTTAAAGGGCACGAGTTTCTGATTTTAACTCCAGCCGAGTTCCTTGAGGTCGTCGAAAGGGATAAAAACTCCGAAGCGTAGTTAGGTTAGTGAGCATTCATGTGCAAGATGGCGCACTTTGGGAACTGCGATCCTGAGACTGCCGATCGGGAGTACTGTATTTTCCATAAACCGAACAAGAGCGAGGAAGAGGCCGTCGAATTTTACAGGAAGTTTCTGGAGAGGTTTAAGCCGAGGGTTGAGGAGATTGAGGTTGAGGGACAGAAGATAAAGAGGCTGGTTTTTGAAAAGCCTGTGGATGCGAGAGGTTTTGTGTTCCCGAAACTGGAACTTTTGTTTGGATTATCCATCTTTAATGGAAACTCAGATTTCAGATTTTCAATTTTTGAGAAATATGCGAATTTTTCAGGTGCAGTCTTCAAGAAAACTGCAAATTTTGGTGGAGCAGTATTCAGGAAATACGCTGATTTTAGTGGAGCGAGATTTTTAGATAGGGCATATTTCTGGGAGGTGGTATTTTGGAATTACTGTGACTTCGTGCGGACAGAATTTCAAAAAGATGTAACATTTTGGCATGCAGAATTTAAACGATATGCAGATTTTACTGATGCTTCCTTCGGTGGAATTCTTCATTTTGAAGGAAACATAATAAGAGGTATACGATTCGATAACGCTAAATTTACTGATCCTAGAGGGGAAAAGTCTGCTTATGGAATACTAAGAAAGTACCACGAGTCTGAGGGAGATAGGGAATCTGCGGATTATGCATTTGTCCTCGAAATGCGCGCCAAAAGAAGGGCACGCATAAAGAACGCACGGACTAAGTTGGAAAAACTTAAGGCTCACACTCACAACTTTATTGAATGGCTCTTAGCGGATCTACCCTCGGAATATGGTACGAACTGGGTTCGGCTCTTTCTGTTTTCCCTGCTTGTTATTATTGGCAATGCGGTTCCATATACTCTCTGGAGCGCCTACATTGAAGGCTTTCCGCAAAGCTCGAATTACCTCCTTCGCTTTGCCAACGCCCTCTACTACTCCCTCGTCACCTTCACAACCCTCGGCTACGGGGACATGCACCCGACAGGCTGGCTGAAAGCCCTGAGCGCCCTTGAAGCATTGACCGGAGCGGTCTTCATGGCGCTTATCGTCGCCGTCATAGCGAGGAAGTGGATGCGCTGACTTTGAGACTTGACCTTTATCCAGGTTTTTCCGCAGAGTTTTGGAAGTTGGTTCAACTCAACAAAAGCCACCTTTTTATACCTCCTCCCCCTTCTCTCTCCGGTGGTGTCCATGAAAATCGTGGTCGTCGGTTCTGGAACAGCGGGAAGCAACTTCGCCCTCTTCATGCGCAAGCTCGATAGGAAGGCCGAAATAGTTGTCATCGGAAAGGAGGAGACCATGCAGTACTCTCCGTGCGCCCTGCCGCACGTGATAAGCGGCACGATCGAGAAGCCGGAGGATGTCATCGTCTTCCCGAACGAGTTCTACGAGAAGCAGAAGATAAACCTCATGCTCGGCACGGAGGTTAGGGAGATAGACCGCGAGAGGAAGGTCGTAATCACCGATAAAGGCGAAGTCCCCTACGACAAGCTTGTCTTGGCCGTCGGCTCGAAGGCCTTCGTCCCGCCGATAAGGGGCGTCGAGAACGAAGGAGTTTTCACCCTCAAGAGCCTCGACGACGTGAGGAGAATTAAATCCTACATCGCCGAGAGGAAGCCGAAAAAGGCCGTCGTAATCGGCGCCGGCTTAATAGGCCTCGAAGGGGCTGAAGCATTTGCCAAGCTCGGCATGGAGGTTCTTGTCGTCGAGCTGATGGACAGGCTCATGCCCACGATGCTGGACAAAGACCTAGCAAAGATTGTCCAGACCGAGATGGAGAAACACGGCGTTTCCTTCCGCTTCGGCGTTGGTGTAAGTGAGATAATCGGCAGTCCGGTTGAGGCCGTCAAAATTGGAGATGAGGAAGTGCCTGCAGATCTCGTTCTCGTCGCCACCGGCGTCAGGGCCAACGTTGATCTCGCTAAAAATGCTGGCCTTGAAGTCAACAGGGGAATAGTCGTCAACGAATACCTCCAGACGAGCGACCCGGACATCTACGCGATAGGCGACTGCGCCGAGGTGGTCGATGCAGTTACCGGGCAGAGAACTCTCAGCCAGCTCGGGACGAGTGCGGTCAGGATGGCGAAAGTTGCGGCGGAGCACATAGCGGGCAAAGAGGTTTCATTCAGGCCCGTCTTTAACACGGCAATAACGGAGCTCTTCGGCCTCGAGATAGGCACCTTCGGAATCACAGAGGAGAGGGCCAAGAAGGAGGGGGTTGAGATAGCCGTCGGCAGGTTCAAGGGCTCGACCAAGCCCGAATACTATCCCGGCGGCAAGCCGATAACCGTCAAGGTTATCTTCAGGAAGTCAGACAGGGGGCTTATAGGAGCCCAGATAGTCGGTGGCGAGCGCGTCTGGGGCAGGATAATGACACTCTCGGCCCTGGCGCAGAAGGGGGCAACGGTTGAGGACGTCGTCTACCTTGAGACCGCCTACGCCCCGCCGGTGAGCCCGACCATCGACCCGATAAGCATAGCCGCCGAGATGGCGCTGAGGAGGCTCCGGTGAGTCTTTCTCTTCTCTTCTTCCTTCAGACCGTTGAAACATCAACAAAGTTTAAGTGCCCTCCCGACAACTTGGGGTTTAGGTGATGACATGAGGGTCAAAGATAGGGATAGAATCCTGCTCGGGCTTGGAACCGGTGTCCTGCTGGCTTCCTCTCTCAGAATCTTCGTGGCCGGGGCGTACTCAAGCCTCGAAAAGACGTTCTTCTACGGTATGAACTTCCCGTCCGGACTGGGAATTCTACTGCTCCTGCTGGCGGCCTTCCTCGTCGGGCGGATGAGCAGGAAGGCCGGCGCGCTCATAGTGGCCGCCTACGCTGTGGCGGTGCTCATCACGGACGCAACCGAATACACACACCTCCTAGCGGCCTTTGCACTGCCGGTCGCGCTTTCCCTCGTCAAGGAGCTCGATGTAAAGTACCTCACGATGGGACTCGTCGCCGACCTGGGC
>NZ_WANV01000016.1 GCF_015521605.1 Thermococcus sp. | reverse complement strand
CGAGGAAGGCAAAGCTCGTATTCGCCTGCGACATCAACCCCTGGGCCGTCCGTTACCTTGAGGAAAACATCAGGCTTAACAGGGCCAACAACGTCGTGCCCATCCTCGGAGATGTGAAGAAGGTCGCCGGAAGGGTGAAGGCCGACCGCGTCATAATGAACCTCCCCAAGTTCGCCGACCGCTTTTTGAGGGATGCGATGCTGAGTGTCAAGCTCGGAGGGGTAATCCACTACTACGGTTTCGGCCCTGAGGAGGACCTCTACTCCGAGCACGAGGCCAAGATAAAGGCAGTGGCGAGGGAGCTTGGCCTCATTGTGGAGTTCATCGACCGGAGAAAGGTGCGCCCCTACGCGCCGAGGCAGTTCAACATCGCGATAGACTTTAAGGTGGAGTGATGTTTTCTGCATAGAACAATCTTTTTAAATAGAATGTTTTATGTGTAAAACATGATTGAACGCGCAACCTGGGAGGAAGTAATTTCGGACTATTTGGAGCTGAGGATGGAATACACCAAACGAGAGGTCGAGGTTAAGCTCCCTAAGAGCCGTGCCCTGGCCATTGTCGGGCCGAGACGTGCTGGGAAGACGTTCTTCCTCTTCCAGCTGTGGGACGAACTCGATCCTGAGAGAAGGAGAAGCCTCTACGTAAACTTCGAGGATCCGCGCCTCGTTGGGGCAACCGCCGAGGACCTAATGGAAATGCTGAGGATCTACCACTCCCTGACCTCCGTCCCCAAAGGCGAGAAACTCCTTTTCCTGCTCGATGAAGTCCAAGTGGTTGATGGCTGGGAGCGTTTCGTCAGGTACGCCCTCGACATGGGTCATAGAGTAATCCTGACGGGTTCCTCCTCAAAGCTCCTCTCAAAGGAGATAGCGACCGTCCTGAGGGGGAGAGCTATAACGGTGAACCTCTATCCCTTCTCGCTCTCCGAGGTGTTGGGGGTCAAGAACCTTAAAAAAGCCCTCCTGGGGCTGGAGGCAAGGGGAAAGCTCATGGGAGTCATTAGGGACTGCCTCGAATGGGGCTCCTATCCAGAGGTGGTCTTCCAGCCGGAGCTCAGGCGCGAGATTCTGCGGGAGATACTTGACGTCACTATTTACCGCGACATCGTTGAGAGGTGGCGCGTTGACAACCTTAGGGCCCTCCGCTTCCTCTTCAAGCTCCTGGCCTCGTCAAGCCACACCTCGGTAACCAAGCTACACTCCACTATGAAGAGCTTTGGCATAGCGGTCGGAAAGCCAACACTGGCCAATTACGTTGAGTACCTAAGCGACGCTTTGGTAGTGTTCCCGCTCAGGGCGCACGTGAAGTCCGAAAAGAAGAAAGAACTCCTTGGATTCAAGCCGTACTTCGTTGACAACGGTCTTCTCAAGGTTCTCGGAGTTAGTGACCGCGGGAGACTCTTGGAGAACCTCGTATTCACCGAGCTCCTCAAACGCGGCCTCAGGCCAAACGAGGACATCTTCTTCTACGTAACCGGAAGTGGCAGGGAGGTTGACTTCATAATCCCCGGAGAGGAGCTGATACAGGTCTCGTGGAAACTCCATCCTGAGAACAGGGAAAGGGAGCTGTCGGCACTCATTGAAGCATCTGCAGAGACAGGAATTGAGGAATTGACGGTCGTCACTTGGGAAAGATATCCAGAGGGGAAGCTGGAAGTCGCGGACCGTGTTATTCACCCTATTCCGATAGAAAAATGGATAGAGAAAGGGTAGTCACTTCCCCGCTATCTTCACGTTCTCGAACTTGATGAAGGGCGTTATGATAGTGGTCATGAAGGGCATTACGGTCTGCTCCTTGGTTACCTCGGTGGCGCTCTTCAGCAGTTCGTAGACGTTGCCGGCTATGAGAAAGACGCTCGCGCCCTTGACCTCCCCGTCCTCGATGAGGAAGGCAGGGTTTGCAGTCACCGCGAAGTTTCCGTTGTCGGGGTTGCTTGAATGCGCACCCTGGAAGCCGTCCACGAAGTAGCCATGTTCGATTTCGGAGATCATGTCCTCCAGCGAGCGCTTGCCGTTCTCAATGACCATGCTGTGGAACCCGATGTTTATTCCACCGGTTCTGGGATCCCTCTTCCCGTTCCCGGTGCTCTCGGTGCCGTAAACTTTGCCCCAGTAGTTGTCCCAGACGAAGCCCTTGAATGTCCCGTTCTCGATGAGGACGTTCTTCCTCGTCGGCACCCCTTCACCGTCCGCTATAACCGGCTCAATGGCGAGGGGATGGAACGGGTCATCGTACATCGTGAGCACGTCGCTGGCTATCTTTTCTCCGACCTTCCCTGCCAGAGGTGTCGTTTCCTTGACGAGCCTCTCACCGCTGAAGGCCGGGAAGAGGGCATAGCTGAAGAGGCCCGCTATCGCCCAGGGGCCGAGGATCACTGGCACTTCCTCGTTCTTGCTCCCCTTGACGCTGTACGCCCACTTGACCTTCTGGACTGCCCTCTCCACGACTCCTTCGACGTCGAGGTTTAAGTCCCTGCGCGCGTCGAAGTCGAAGATTCCCGGCGTTACGACATCGCCCTTCCTGCCGACCAGTTCCAGGAACAGGAACGCGGCCCCGCCCTCCTGGAAGACGTCTATCCCGTGGGAGTTGAGTATGTGTCTCTCCTCCCAGGAAACACCGCCCTCGCCGCCTGCCACGATGACGTTCTCGTCCTTCTCGCGGGCGAGCTTTATTCCATGAACGAGCATCTCGACGAGTCTATCGGGGGAGGCCTCCTTCAGCTCGTGGTTGGGCCTTGGCTTCTCCCTGTACTTCCCCGGCTCCGGCAGGGAGACCCATTTCTCGTCCGGGGAATTGAGTCTGGCCATCTTTGCCGCCTGCTCTATCGCCTCCCTAATCTTCCCGGGTTCGTCGCTGTCGACTATGGCCAAACCGAGGCGCTTGTCCTTGATCCCGCGGATTATCGTTACCGCGCCGCTCCTCGTGGAGGCCATTGAAATCTCGTTGAGCTCGACGCTTGCGCTGACGTCCTTGGAGCGGTAAAGGGCAATCTCCAGCTCATCGAAAAACTTCTCGCCGTACCTTATGAGTTCCTCCATCTTCACCACCTCACCCGATGAGGATTCCTCCGTCAAAGCGCATGTGCGGGCCGCCCGAGCTGACGAAGGCCGTCTGTCCCTTTCCACAGAAGCCGACCTCAAGACCGAAGTCCTTTCCAACGGCGCTTATCTTCTTCAGCGCCTCTATGGCAACCCCGGTAATGGACGTGTCCCTTATCGGCTCGGCTATCTCGCCGTTCCTGATGACGTAGCCCTCCTGCACGCCGACCTGGAAGGCGCTGTTGAGCTGGGCCTGGCCTCCCCTGAAGTCAACGACGTAGTAGCCGAACTTGATGTCCTCTATGAGCTCCTCGAAGGAGTGGTCACCGGGCTCGAAGACAGTGTTCCTCATCCTGATTATCGGCGGGTAGCGGTAGCTTTCAGCCCTCGCGTGTCCGTTTGGAGTCATGCCCCACTTGTGGGCGTACTCGCGGTTGAGCATTATCTCCTTCAGGATGCCGTTCTCGATGATGCGTATGTCCCTTACAGGGACGCCCTCATCATCATAGCGGTCGTTTCCAAAGCCACCTTCAACGTGGCGCTCGCTCATCGTGACGTATTCCGGTGCGATCTGCTTGCCGATGAGGTCCTTGAAGGGCGAGTTTATCGTCAGGTCAGCCTCCGCGAGGTGGCCGAGTGCCTCGTGGGCGATGATGCCGACGACTATCGGGCCAGCTACAATCGGCCACTCGCCGCGCTTTGGCGCAACGCCCTTGAGCTGGCTGTGCATCTTCCTGAGGAGCCTCTCGGTCACCTTCTCGTTCGGCTCGTGGTCGGTCATGAGCTCCCAGCCGTAGTCAACGGCCCCGATGCTGTCCCTGGCCATGGCCAGCTTTCCGTCGGCCTTTCCGGTGACGTAGGTTCCCTGGTAGAGGTAGTTGTAGTCCCACTCTATCCTCGTCCCCTCGTTGGTGAGGAGTATCTTTTCGCCGCTTCCGTCCTCGTAGCGAATCTGGACGCTCTTAACGGCCCCATCTTCCTTCAAAAGCCTCTCAAGCTCCCGGAGGTGTTTGACCTTCTCCTCTATGTCAACGTCCCTCGGCTTGACCCTCATCCTGCTCTTCACGAAGTCCTCGACCGGCTTTATCTCGGCCAGCTCTATTTTCTCCTTCTTGGTCTCGGCGGCAGCTTTGGCCAGCTTATAGGCTTCCTCGATTTTCCTCTCAAGGTTTGAGAGGTCGCTCGTCGAGGCGAACCCCCATGCCCCGTCGGCCAGAACCCTGATGGCAACACCCCTGTTCAGCTTCCCTGTAAAGCTGGTAAAAACGCCGTCTTTGAGGGCTAGGGTTGTTTTTCTCAGGTTCTCGTAGCGGAGCTCTATGTAGTCCGCTTTCAGGTTCTCCTCCGCCCATCGGAGGGCTTTTTCCAGTGCTTCCATGGTCACCACCGTTTCTATTTGTTCACTCGTGTCTCTGCATCTTGATATAAAAGTCTTTTGAGTGTTTCGATGGGGGTCGAAAGGATAAAGCTTTTCAACTCTGGGGGCTATCTACCCCGGGGGATGCGGGATGAAAGCCGAGATCAAAAACCTCATCGACCGGGGAACTTATCGAAAGCTCCCGCTCTTCGAGGGCGAACTGCCGGAAGGCTCTTACGCCCAGATAGTCGAGGTTAAAGCGGGACAGACAGTCAAAAAGCACTATCACATCCACCAGTACGAGCTGTTCTACATAATAAGCGGCGAGGCAAGGCTCGGCATCGGCGATAATGAGTATCTCGCAAAGCCCGGGGACATATTCCTCGTAAAGCCGAAAACAGTGCACTGGGTGGTCAACGAACGCGATGAGCCCTTCCGGCTATTTGTGGTGAAGCTGAACTACTACGGCGATGATTCCGTTTGGCTGGAGGAGGGAGGATGGAGCGGGTCATAGGCATTCTCGGCGGGATGGGCCCGCTGGCAACGGCGGAGCTCTTCAGAAGGATAGTTGAGAAAACGCCCGCAAAGAGAGACCAGGAGCATCCGAGGATAATCATATACAACGACCCCAAAATTCCAGACAGAACGGCCTTCATTCTCGGGAAGGGGGAAGACCCACGGCCGGCCCTGGTCGAGGGTGCCAGAAAGCTCGAAAGCTGGGGAGCAGATTTTATAATAATGCCCTGCAACACGGCACACTTCTTTGCTGAAGACATCCGGAGGGCGATAAAGGTTCCCCTCGTCAGCATGGTGGATGCAACCGCCGAGAGGATAGCCGGGATGGGCCTCAAAAAAGTCGGCCTCCTCGCGACCGACGGCACGATAAAGGGCCTGGTGTACCACCGTTCCCTCCTGAGGAGGGGAATAGGAATCGCAGTTCCCGATGAAGAAGACCAGGAACTCGTCATGAAGGCGATATACGATGGCGTGAAGGCCGGAAACCTGGAGCTCGGGAGGAGGCTTCTCCTTGGGGTGGCAGAGAGGCTTCAGCTCCGGGTTGACGGGATAATAGCCGGCTGCACCGAGGTCAGCGTTGCACTGAGGCCCGGGGATCTAACCGTGCCCCTGATCGACCCCCTCGACGTGATAGCCGAGAAGGCGGTGAGGCTCGCCCTCGGCATTGAGGATTTCTAAATCCACCTCTTTTTCCTGAAGTAGATGAGCATCCCGAGGGCTATGGCAAGCATCAGCAGGAGAACAAGGGGATAGCCGTATCTCCAGTAAAGTTCGGGCATGTATCGGAAGTTCATCCCGTAGAGGCCGGTTATGAAGGTCAGCGGGATGAATATTGTCGAGACCACAGTGAGGATTCTGATTATGTCGTTGGTCTTCATCGAGATGGTCGAGTAATAAAGCTCGACTAGGCTGTTGGCGAGCTCGCGCTGGCCTTCGAGTATCTCCAGAACCTCAAGAACGTGGTCGTGGAGCTCTTCAATGCAGCTCCGGGTTTCCCACTCAAAGAACTCCTTTCCCTCAAGCTGGAGCCTCCTGAAGGCCTCAAGCAGGGGAAAGACTGTGCGCCTCATGAAGAGTATCTCCCTTCTGAGGCCGTGTATCCTCCGGAGAACGCTTTCATCACCCCTTGAGAGTATCTGCGCCTCAAGCTCTTCCATTCTGGAGCTTATGCGCTCGATTATCGGCACGTAGTTTTCCACTATCGCCTCAAGGAGAGCGAACAGCAGGTAATCTGGCCCCCGATCCCGCAGAAGGCCCTCACCCTCACGGATGCTTTCCCTGATCTGGTCAAAAACATCGCCCGGCCTCTCCTGAACTGTCACCACCAGGTTGCCCTTCAGCAGAAGCCCTATCCTCTCCCTCTTCAACCCGCCCTCTATCTCGTACACCTGATGGAGAAGGAGGAACAGGTAGTCCGGAAACACGAATACCCTGGCACGGGAACCTGCCCTCCTGAGGGTCTTCATCGAGCGCTCGTGAATCCCCAGGGCGTCCATCACCTCGGGAACTAGGGACGGCGTGTCAACGTTCATCCAGATGACATCGTAACCTTCAATTGTTATGGCTTCCTTTACGCTGGAGACCTTCATACTGATGAACTTATCCTTTGAATAGGCGATGACGGTTATCTTGGGGACATCGGAGTCGCCGGTCATTTTACCATCCCACCCCGGGGCAAGAGGGATCATCGATGTTGGATAGAACTCCCATGAGCTTCACCCAAAAGAAATAGGGCGGTTGGTGAATTATAGTTTTCGGAAACCGCAACCCCTTAAAACCCTCCCGCGAATTTAACCCGGTGGTGAGTATGGAGATAGGTGTCGTTGGAAAGCCAAACGTTGGGAAGTCGACCTTTTTTTCGGCGGCGACGCTTGTTGATGTCCAGATCGCCAATTACCCCTTCACGACGATAAACGCTAACGTCGGTGTTACCTACGCCATAGCGGAGCATCCCTGCAGGGAACTCGGCTGCACGCCGAACCCCCAGAACTACGAGTACAGGGACGGAAAGGCACTGATCCCGATAAAGATGATAGACGTTGCCGGTCTCGTCCCGGGCGCCCATGAGGGGAGGGGACTAGGCAACAAGTTCCTCGATGACCTGAGGATGGCCTCCGCCCTGATACACGTCGTTGACGCCACCGGAAAGACTGACGCAGAGGGACAGCCCACCGACCACCACGACCCGGTTGAGGACATAGAGTTTCTTGAAAGGGAGATAGACTACTGGATATACGGCATCCTGAGGAAGAACTGGGAGAAGTTTGCAAAACGCATTAAGCTCCAGCACCTCAAACTTGCCCAGGCCATAGCCGACCAGCTGACGGGAATAGGGGTCACTGAAGAGGACGCCTTTGAAGCGATACACAAGCTCGGCCTCGACAACGACCCGACAAAATGGAGCGATGAGGATCTCTTCGCCTTCATCCGCGAGCTGAGGAGGGTGAACAAGCCCATAATCATAGCCGCCAACAAGGCGGATGCGGCCGCCGATGCCCAGATAGAGCGCCTGATACGGAAGGGGAGGAGCAAGGGCTACATAGTTGTTCCGACGAGTGCCGCCGCCGAGCTGACGCTGAGGAAGGCAGCGAAGGCAGGGTTCATAGACTACATCCCCGGTTCGAGTGACTTCAAGATCCTAAAGCCCATGAGCCCCAAGCAGGAAAAGGCCCTCCAGCTGATAAAGGAGAAGGTTCTCGACCGCTTCGGCTCCACCGGAGTTCAGGAGGTTATAAACAGGGTGACCTTTGAGCTGCTCAACCTGGTTCCCGTTTATCCTGTGGAGGACGAGCACAAGCTCACGGACCAGTTCGGCAACGTTCTACCCCACGTTCATCTGCTTCCAAAGGGTTCAACGCCCCGCGACCTGGCCTACAAGGTGCACACGGACCTTGGAAGGACATTCCTCTATGCGGTCAACGCGAGAACCCACAGGCGCGTTGGAGAAGACTACGAGCTGGAGTTCAATGACATAATCAAGATAGTCGCGACGGCTCGCTGAGCGTCATTTCCTTTTCTCAAGTTCTTTAAGGAGCTCCTGATAGAGCCTGGGCTCAACGTCGTCCTCACTCAGCCCCATTCTCCCTGCCATCTCCCAGATTTTCCGCTTCGCTTCATCCACGTCGTCGGAAATGACCTCAATGTCAAGAAACGCTCCAAGGCCTTCGACCTCGCTAAGTTCAAAGGTAACCCCGTCCAGGCGGTACACCAGGCGTCGCTTCCTGACCCACACGTCCTCCTCAAAGCCGAGGCGCTTCAGGATCTGAAGGGTTTTCTCAAAATCGGAGACCTCGACCTCTATCTCGTCGAACTCCTCATTCCTGCCGGGGTCTGCTATGCGCTTGTATGTGAGAAAGGAGCGGTTGAGGTTGCTTATCCGCCTTACCCTGAGAAGTTCGGGAAGGGGGACGGAGAGGTAAACATCCTCCTGTATCTCTTCCCTCACGAACCTAGCTCCGATGGATTCTATCGCCCTTTTGACCCTTTCGAAGTCGACGCGGAACTTAACCTCGATCTCCATTCAAACACCCACGAGGAAGCCCACGAGACCGTCGCCCTTGCTGAACTCATCCAGCACAAAGACGTCGACCCTCTTGAGCGTTGGAAGAACCCTGATTGTCTCGTCAACGAAGCGGTTGAGCTTTTCTGGGGTATCTTCACCGATGAGCGCTACTACTCCGTCCTTTCCGCTCCTAGCAACGGCCAGGACGTTGGGGAGCAGTGAGAGCGTCTTCATTATGTGGCGGATGTACCTCTCAAGGAAGTCCTCGATTATAGGTGTCTCTGCCTGGATGTAAACTATGGCGAGGCTCTTCGGCTGGAGGCTCTCCCCCAGAACGATGGTGTATTTATCGATTATGTTTCGCTCCTGGAGCTTTTTAATCCTGAAATGGATTGTAGACTCGGGCCGGTTTAGCCTATCGGCGATTTCCGAAATGGTTAACCTCGCATCCTCCTTCAGAATGCGGAGGATAGCTCTATCAAGGTCATCGAGCTGGACCATGTTAACTCCTCCATCGAGGGTATATCTCGTTCTCAATACCAAGAAGGTCTAAGATTTTTCCAATTATAAAGTTTACCATATCGTCCAAAGTTTTGGGCTTTGTGTAAAATCCTGGGGAAGCTGGCATAATTATCCCCCCAGCTTGTGTAACCCTTACCATGTTTTGGAGATGTATCAAGTTCAACGGCGTTTCTCTGACGAGCAGGATTAGTTTTCTGCGCTCTTTAAGTGCCACGTCGGCCGTTCTCGCTATCAGGTTGTCGGCGTATCCGTTGGCTATTGCGGAGAGGGTCTTCATTGAGCACGGCGCTATGACCATGGCATCGAAGGGATTTGAGCCCGAGGCCACGGGGGCGAAGAGGTCTTCCTCCGTGTAGTCCGGCCGAAAATCCACCCCAGTCTCGTGTCTCATAACGGCGAGGCCCGTTCTGGAGGCTATCGTGATGACCTCGTGGCCAAGCTCCCCGAGAACCTGCACCAGTCGAAGACCGTAGATGGAACCGCTCGCGCCGGTGATTGCGACGACTATCCTCATCCCTCACACCAAAAAGCCTACGGCGGGTTATGTTTTAACATTTTCTAAGGACGGTAGGTTTTTATACCCGCCGGAGTTATTTTGTTAATGGTTGGTGGATATGGGCAAGGAGGTTCCCGATGTTCTGATAAATAGTGCAGTAGATGTTGTGAGGGCACTCAATGGCAAGGCCCTCGTTATCCTGGAAGATATTGAACCCGAGAGCGTCCCCGATGTGGACGTCACCGTTGTTATCGTTAGCTCATCCTTTGACGTGGAGAGCGAGAGAGTGAAGAGGGTCTCGATTCCCCAGAACCTCGACATAAACAACGTTCTCAACCTGATTTCTGCGTTTCTCCTTGAGCATGATATACTCAGGGAAGGTGACTCCTTCGTTTACGTTACCCCCGAGCTGATAGGGATTAAGACCGTTAAAAAGAGCATATCTGCCATGAGGGGCTTCTTTGCCCAGAACCAGAACGTCCTCCAGAGGCTTCTTGAGATAACGATAGAACTGAGCATCGAGGGCAGGGAAGGCGTTCCCGTTGGAACAATCTTCGTCATAGGAGACACAAGGCGGGTTCTCAGGCACTCCCATCAGCTCATACCCAACCCCTTCAAGGGACACAGGGTAAACGTCCTTGACAGGAACAGCAAGGAAATAATAAAGGAGTTCGCCCAGCTCGACGGGGCCTTTATAGTTAGGGACGACGGCAGAATAGCCGCCGCGGGGAGGTACCTTGAGGTCGAGCCGAAGGTGATAGACCTCATGCTTCCCCCGGGCCTTGGGAGCAGGCACATAGCTGCGGCAGGAATAACACGGCTCACCAAAGCGATAGCTATAACACTCTCGGAGAGCGGCACTATAAGGATATTCAAAAACGGGCTCATGCTCCTGGAGTACAACCCGAGGATAAGGTACTGATTGATCTCTGCGACGGGACTTCAAAGCCCCAAGAAGGCAGAAAAATTAAGGGAAAACCATCCATCCCACTTCCCGTATCGGGATGTATGGCCGGATGTTATCCCTGACCTTTTCACAACCAAGCGGGTCGAGGATAAAAGCGCAGTTGTTAAGTTGAGGAAATAGGAAAAAGGACTCAGAAGAGCCACTGGTTCTCTATACACTCGTCGCAGGGCGGCTTTTCTCCGGCTATGGCCTTGAACTTGGTGTAGATACACTCGGGCAGGCCGAGCGGACAGCGTTCGGGAGTGACGCCGGGTCTGACCTTCGTCGGGTCGAGCTTTATCTTGAGATACGCCTCGTACTCCTCGACCTTCTTCCAGGGGAGTATCTTTGCCCCGTAGATGACCAGGTTGTCGTATATCCTCGCGTAGTCGCCGACGACGGCGTTCTCCTTGAGGATGACGTTCTTTCCAACGACGACACCCTCACCGAGGATGCTGTCCTTTATCTCGGCGCGCTCTTTGACGATGTCGCTGCCGATAAGTATGGCACGCTTGAGGTATGCCTTCTCCTCAACCACAGTGTTCGGACCGATGTAGGTGTAGGCCTTTATCTTGACACCGCGCCCTATCTTGGCCCCCTCGTCTATGTATGCCGGCCCCTGGATCTCCACGTCCTCGGGAACTTCGGCCCCCTCGGCTATTGTGTAGTAGCCGTTCTGTTTGGTTATCTCGTCCATGGCAAGCTGGTGGGCATAGAAGAGGTCGTCGGGGGTTCCAAGGTCAATCCAGTAGAATTCACGGGGTATCTTGTGGGCATAAACGGCACCCTGGCTCACGAACTTGGGCAGTACCTCCCTCTCGAAATAGACCTCCTTCCCGCGGGGTATGGCCTCAAGCACTTTCCTGTTGACGACGTATATTCCCGCATCAACGAGGTTCGTCTTGGGTCTCTTGGGCTTCTCTTCGAAGTGGGTTACCCTGTTCTCCTCGTCCACCTCGACGACTCCGTACTTTTCGGGGTCATACACCTTGGTCACGGCGACGGTTATCATGCCGTCGTTTTTCTTGTGGGCATCTATCAGCTCCTCGAAGTTGAAGTTCGTGAATACGTCTCCGTAGATAACCAGGAAGTCATCGCTCACGTACTCCTCAACGTTTTTGAGGGCGCCGCCGGTCTCAAGGGGCATGGGGTCGTTGACGAACTTGATGTCCTTGGGATAGTCGGCCATCCTCTCGTCTATGAACTCCCTTATCTCACCGCGCATGTAGTGAACCGAGAGGATAACCTCATCGATTTCCGGTATCTTCTCCAGGCTCTCAAGGAGGTACTGGAGGTTGGGTTTTCCAAGAACTGGGATCATGGGCTTTGGTCTGGTCGATGAGAGCGGCCTTAACCTGGTCCCAAAACCGCCAGCAAGAATAACAGCTTTCATGGTATCACCATTTAACATTCCGGGGGGAAACTTATATATTTTACGGCCATTAAATATGCCCAACGATGAACTGGAAGGACGGGGAGTTCATTTCTGTCCATTAATCCTGAAGTCCGCCACGGTGTACACCTTTCCTTTGAACCTGAAACACGAACCTGGGCAGACACTGCTGAGGGGGCAGCTCTCGCAGGCCGAGCTCCCGGACTCGACCCGCTCGATGTAGCCCAGGCTCTCCAGGATTTTCAGGGCCCCCTCCACCTCCTCTTGGGGCATTGAGAGCTCCTGGGATATCTCGTCGATGCTTTTTCCGGCTTTTATGAGTTCGAGTATCCTCTCGAGCATCTCCCCACCTCAGTACCCCAAAGTCGTTCCAACGTTCCAGACTAAAATGCCCACGATGCTCGCCAGGGCTATCATGTAGACAACGGTAAAGGCCGCCCATTTCCAGTTGCTCTCGGCTCTTATGGCCCCTATCGTTGCTATGCACGGTATATAGAGTGTCGTGACGAGCGCCAGCACGAACGCCTGGAGGGGAGTCATGGCATTTACTATCTCGTCGGTGCTGCCATAGATTATGCCGTAGGTTGAGATGACGTTCTCCTTGGCTATGATTCCAAAGAGCAGGCTAACAGCCGCCTTCCAGTCCAGCCCCATGAGCCTCATGTACGGTTCAAAGAGGGTTCCCAGCCTCTCCGCGTAGCTTCCTCCCGTTCCTATTTCAACAGGGTAGGCACTGAGGTACCAGATGGCAATCGAGCCGAGCAGGATGATCGTTCCGGCTTTCTTGATGAATTCCTTGCTCCTCTCCCACGAGTGGAGCGTTACTGTCTTCCACGATGGTATCAGGTACTCCGGCAGTTCGATTATGAATGGACTCTCCTCGCCTTTCACCACGAACCTGCTCAGGAGCCACGCTACCAGCAGTGCCAGAAGTATGGCAACCGCGTATATGCTCACCGCCACGAGCGCCTGGTTGCTCGCAAAGAATGCCCCGGCAAGGAAGCTTATGACGCTCAGCCTGGCGCTGCATGGAATTAGGGGGTTGACCAGCATGGTGACTATCCTGTCCCTCTCGTCGTCGAGGGTCCTCGTTGACATGACCGCGGGAACGTTGCAGCCAAAGGCGAGCACCAGAGGTATGAAGCTCTTCCCGGGAAGGCCGAACTTCCTCATGATGCGCTCCATAACCACTGCCGCTCTCGCCATGTATCCGACGTCCTCCAGGATGGACATGGAGAGGAACAGCAGGAAAACGAGTGGGAAAAAGCTGAGGACGGACCCAACGCCCGCTATTATTCCATCGACTATCAGGCCTCGCAGTGCTTCGTTGGCAATATGGGGCGCCAGCCACTGGCCAAAGGCCACGAAGCCTTCGTCCAGCATCCCCTGGAGGGGCAGTCCAATTGCAAAGACGAATTTGAAAATAACGTAGAACATCCCAAACAGTGCGAAGAGACCGTAGACCGGATGGGTAAGGAACCTGTCCAGCTGATCGCTGAAGGTCTCGCCCCCTTCGTGGGAGTACCTGACGAACCTGTGCATGAGGGCGTCTATGAACTCGTACTTCTGGCTGGCTATTATGAGGTCCATCGCTCTCTTGTACCTCTCCTCGACCTCAGATATATGCCCCATAATCTCATCGAGTTTCTCCTTTCCGAGATGGCGGAGAACGAGCTTTATGACGCCGTCGTCCCTCTGAAGGAGCTTCACCGCCAGCCAGCGGAGGTTGTAATGGTCGGCCAGTTTCGTATCCCTGAGAACAGTGGTTATGTGCTCAATTTCCCTCTCGACCTCCGGGTCGTATCTCGGCACAGCCGGATTTGTCCGGAGCTCCCCCGCGGCTATTCTGTGGATGCCCTCCTTGAGCCGGTCCAGACCCACCCCTTCCTTTGCGTTCAGGGGTACAACAGGAACCCCGAGGAGCTCCTCCATCTTTTTCACATTTATCTCGATTCCCCTCTTCTCGGCGAGGTCGGTCTTGTTCAGGGCGATGATGACGTTCTTCAGCCCCATCTCAAGTATCTCCATCGTTAGGAAGAGGTTCCTCATCAGTGCGGTGGCGTCAACGACGTTAACAACCACGTCGGCGCTCCCCTTAAGGAGGAAATCCCTGGCAACCAGCTCGTCAACTGAGTGCGCGGTGAGAGAGTATATTCCGGGCAGGTCAACCACCAGGAACTTCTCTCCCCCGTATTCCAGTATGCCTTCCTTTTTTTCCACGGTCACTCCGGGCCAGTTGCCCACGTGCTGCCGCATCCCAGTCAGCGAATTGAAGATCGTGGTTTTTCCCACGTTGGGGTTTCCTGCGAGTGCAACGACTTTCATCATGGGGGGACACCTCAGAGCTTCCTCACCAGGACTTTGCTCGCGAGTCCCTTACCTATGGCAAACCTCACACCACCGACGGAGATTATTATTGGTCCCGTGGGGTGGAATTCGAGCACCTGAATCGTTGCCCCGGGGGTTAGGCCCATGGAGACCAGCCTCTGCCGGGCGCTGTGTCCGCCGAGGATATTGACGACGATTCCCTTCTCACCGGGGCTCATACTGCTTAAAGGTACAACCATGAGCATCACCGTTAGGCTCTCCTAATTCGATATTCCAATCCCTCGACAACCTTAAAAAGCTTTGGTGAGCCTAACAAAACTCAGGGGTTCGAAATCAGAAAGTTTCCGGTTCAGAGAACTTTCGTTTTGCCCCAGGAGGGACATCTTAAACTTTGGAAAGGTATTTAAGGAGTTGGACAAAATACAATTAATTGAGTTTCGGAGGTGTGTTTATATGGAGGAAATTCCACCCAGTGAACCCAAGAAGACTTCCCTGGGGATGGACGAGAACATCGAGGGACTGCTCGCCTATCTCATCGGCGCCCTGACGGGAATAATCTTCCTGTTGCTCGAGAAGGAGAGCGATTTCGTCCGTTTCCACGCGATGCAGTCGACCATAACCTTCATCAGCATTTGGGTGCTCCAGATGGTCTTCAGGTTCATTCCCTTCATCGGCGGTTTGATCTCATGGCTCCTCGGGCTTCTGGGATTCGTCCTGTGGATAGTGGGAATGGTCAAGGCCTACCAGGGCGAGCGCTACAAGTTCCCGTTCTTCGGTGATCTCGCCGAGCAGTGGGTCGGCAAGGTCAACGTCTGAGGCTTAGATTTTTAAGCCTCCCCGGTTACTTTTCCCCATGATCGAGAGGGTCATCGAGGACATCAGAGAGTTCTCGGAGGAGAGGGGTCTCTATGAGAGACGAATCCTCGTTCTCTTTTCCGGCGGAAAGGACAGTTCGCTCGCATTATACCTGCTGAAGGAAGCCGGCCTGGACGTTTCAGCCCTCACTTTCTTTCACCGCTGGAGCTGGAGGGAAACCCTCAACTGGGCGATGGGGTTCACCAAAAGGCTCGGAGTCGAACACTTCCTGGTGGACGTAACCGACGGCCTTCTGCGCGAAGCGGTGGGGAGAAAGGGGCCGATATGCATCAACTGCAAGAAGGTCATGCTCTGGAACGCCAGGTGGTTCGCCCTCAACAACGGCTTTGACGTCTTAGCTAAAGGCGACAACGCCAACGACAAAATCATCGGGGCCCTGCTGGACCAGTGTGAGGGTGACATAAGACTGTGCGGAATTCCGAGGATAGGGGTTCCTTTCTTCAGGCCCCTCATAAAGTACACCGCCGAGGAAGTTGAGGCACTCGCGGAAGAGGCCGGAATAAAGCCCTACCGCATGTACGAGCACGCGAGAAGAAAGCAGTGGCGCGAGGGCTGCCCGCTCCAGTATATAGATCGGGAAAGGACTGTCACCCCGGAGCTCATGGATCTTGCCTACAGGGTAAACTACGAGATAAGCAAACTCGCCCGTCGGAGGAAGGTTCGCATGAGTGTCCGCGTCCCAAGCTTTGAAATAATGTGCTGGGACTGCGATGAGGAAACTCTGGGTGAGGCAAGGGAGATCATTTCGAGACTGGTGGAGGGTAGGGGATGAAGCTCCCCCTTGGAAAGCTGAGGAACGACGTCCTGAGGGACGTTGTGTTTTCCAATCTTGGGGTGGAGGATGTAAGGATAGTTTACGGACCCAGGGAAGGTTTTGACGCCGCTGTCCTTGAATACGACCACGAGCACTACCTGGTAGTCGCCACAGACCCCGTTCTGGGCGTCCCCGGTGAGACCTTCGGGTTCTTTGCGTACCACTTCGCGGCGAGCGACGTCGCCGTTTTCGGGGCCAGGCCGAGGTGGCTCGTTGTTGATATACTCCTTCCCCCGGGGCGGGAGGTTGGCTTTCTAGAAAAGACGATGCGCGACCTGAACACCGAATGCAGGAAGTACGGGAGCTCGATAATTGGGGGCCACACCGGGGTGTATCCGTCGGTCTCCGAACCGACGGCGACAACGACTGCCTTTGGGATTGTGAGAAAAGGGGACCTGAGGATACCCCTGGCAGAGCCGGGAGATAGGATAGTGGTTACGGGAAAAGTCGGCCTTGAGTTTGCGGTCTCGGCGGCATATTTCCGCGAGAAAGAACTGAGGAAGCTTCTGAGCTTCAGGGAAATATCCAGGCTCAGGAGGTCGTTCAGGTTCGAAACCGTCGTCCCAGAGGCCCTCGCGGCCAGACCCTTCGTGAGGGGCATGCACGACGCCACCGAGGGGGGTCTAACAGCCCTCCACGAGATAGCAGATAACTCCGGGCTCGGGTTTACAGTCCACGCCGAGAAGCTCTGGCTCGACCCGGTGGTGGGGAGAGTCCTTGACTTCTACGGCATTGAGCCCTGGAGCGTTTCCTCGACAGGCACGCTGATAGCCATAGTGCCGCCAGAAAAATCTAATTCGCTAATTACAGAATTACAGAAAAATGGAATCCCTGCCTTCGAGATCGGTGAGTTTACGGCGGATAAAAAGAGGGTTTTAATCGAAAACGGAGAAGAAAGGGCGTTTCCGACGTTTAAGAGCGACCCCTACGTGGGGCTGTACGGTAAGGGACTCACTTCACCCTGAACCTCAGCAGTGCCGCCAGGCCGCCCAGGGCTCTCAGCTTGTCTCCACCCTCGTGTTCCGAGCTTACCACGACCACCTCGCCGCGGGAGTAGCGAACCGCGTCCATGAGCTCCTCGATTTTCTCCCTGTGCTCTCCCTTCAGGAGCTCGTCAAGAACTAGGAGCGTCTCAACCGCACCGTAATTGACGGCCTCTTCGACCTCTCTGAGACCGTAAGCGGCCAGGCCGTTGTTCCTGGCAACGTTTTCAAGCACCTTCTCGACGAGCTGAACCTCCTTGGCGACGCGGTTCTCGTGGTAGACCTTGTCAACCGTTCCGCGCTTGATGACCTCGTAGATGCCGGTTCTTCCGGTCACACTCGTGTCCTCGATGACCACCTTTTTGGCCAGCTCCGGGTAGTTCTCGCGCAGGAACTTGTAGAAGTCCTCCTTGACGAAGCCGGGGCCGGCCACTATTGCCCTCTCTATGCCCTCACGACTGATTATCTCCTCCATGCTCTTCGCCACATCGTGGAAGAACTTCTTCTCCTCGCTCTCGCGGTTGGTGCTGTACCTCTTCCCGCCGAGGTTGTAGCGTATGCCCTTCAGAATCTCGACGCCGTACTCCCTGATTATCGCCATGTCCGCCTCGCCGTCGTCTATGACGACTATCATCACGCGCGCCCTCTTGGAGGCTTCGACGGCCTCCTTTAACCTTTCAATGTGGTGCTCCTTCCAGCGGGGCTTCTGGATGGTGACCACCGTGCCCTCCTCTATCGCTATGGTATGGTACTTGCCAAGGGGGACGTCGTCCCTGCTGGCGTAGACTATCGGCCCGGTAACGCGTACCTGGTTGGCAAATTTGTGGAAGTTTATCTTCTCCGCCCTGACTCCGAGGAAAACGGGAATGACCTCGACCTTCTCTGCCCTCAGGGAATCGCTCCTCTGGCTCTGCTTTCTGAGGGTCTTTGCATAGACGGTATCCCCCGGGTCTATGATGTGATACAGGTGCCACAGGTCGTCGAGCGTCTCTGCCTTGACCTTTATCTTGCCCTCCTTGACGTCCTGGTGAATTATCTGCACTCTCCCACCCCCGAGAAAAGTTAGCCGATGGCCTTTAAAATGTTGTTAGAGGGGATTAAATGAGCTCCCTCTCGGTCTTTGTGAGCCTCACTGCACCGTTCTCTGTGATGAGGACGGTGTCCTCTATCCTCACCCCGCCGAATTTGGGGATGTAGATGCCTGGCTCGATGGTTATCACCATTCCGGGCTTGAGCTCCGTATCGTCCTGCTGGCTCACGCGGGGCCACTCGTGTATCTGCAGGCCGACGCCGTGCCCGGTGGAGTGTATGAAGTGGTCGCCGTAGCCGTATTCCTTAATGACGTCCCTGACTATGGTGTCGAGCTCCTTTGCCGTCACGCCAGGTCTGGCGGCCTCGACCCCCTTTCTCTGGGCCTCAAGGACTGCGTAGTAGATGTCCTTCTGCTTCTCGTTGGGGCTGCCCACGACTATAGTCCTGGTGGTGTCAGAGTGGTAGTGTCTGTAAAGCGCCCCCTCGTCGATGACGACTAGATCGCCCTTCTCTATCCTCTTATCGCTGGCAACCCCATGGGGCAAGGCAGAGCGCCATCCGCTCGCTATTATCGTATCGAAAGCCGGCTTCTCGGCGCCGTTCATCTTCATGATGTACTCCATCTGGGCCGCTATCTCCCTCTCACGCTTACCCTCACTTATCTCCTCAAGCGCCGCCATCATGGCCATGTCCGCTATCTCGCAGGCGGCCTTTATCACGTCAATCTCTTCGGGCGTCTTGATGATCCTGAGTTCTTTGATGACGTCGTCAACCACGAAGAAGTCCTCCACCCCTACCTTTTCCCGGAGATTCTGGACGGTGGAGAAGCTGGTCTTGCCTTCGATGCCAAGCCTTGCGGGATTGAACCCCTTGAGCTTTTCGTAGAGTTCACTACCAGTCTTGAATTTGTCCACGGGAACCTTCGATGTCTCCCTAGCCTCCTCGTATTCGAGTTCAGGGACTATGAACAGGGCATCATCAGCGGTAACAACGAGGTAACCTCCGAGAACGGGAGAGCTTCCGGTGAAGTAGAAGAGGTTTTCCCTTCCGGTTATCAGAGCCGCATCAAGTTCCTTTTCCGCGATGAATTCCTGGAGCCTTTTAATCCTCATCTGGCAACCACCCGCTCTCTGTAATCCCACCTCCAATAAAACCCTTTCGGGAACGGTGTTCTCAGCACCGGCTCGGAAGGGATATAAACCCCCCGAAGAAATTCCTGTGGGGATACAAAGTGACCGTGTACCTGTTCGATTTTGACGGCACCCTCGTGGACAGTACGGGGGCGGTCGAGAAGGCCCTCAGAATCGCGATCGAGAAGACAATCCCCGCGGTGATAGAGAGCGATCTGTACGAGGACTATTACAAGGCGCTTTTCCTCTTCATCAAGGGCAAGCTCACCTACCAGTACCTTGGAGTCATCCACGAGCTCGTTGCCCAGGGCACGATACACGAGTACTACAAGCTCATGCCCCGGTACATCAAAGACTTTCCCTTCGCCAGAAAGGTCATCAGGGAGCTCAGAAGGCGGGGACGACGTGTGATAAGCTTTTCTGGAGAGCATACGTATCCCGGGGGGAAGGTCATCTTCATGAAAAAGACGAACTGGTATGACGAGTTTGACGAGGTGATAACCTTTAAGGGCACGAGAGATATGCTCAAAAAGTTTGAGACACTGCGGGAGCTTTATCCTGAGGAGCCGTTTGTATGGGTCGACGACAGTCCCAGCAGATTCACGTATGTTCTGGACGAGAACACACTCTTTGTCCAGAAGTTTTCCCCGTACAAGAGCGATGTTGCCCTGCTGTTTGATAGGGAAAACTTCATCAAGATCAAAAA
This sequence comes from Thermococcus sp., assembly GCF_015521605.1. Classification (NCBI taxonomy): domain Archaea; kingdom Methanobacteriati; phylum Methanobacteriota; class Thermococci; order Thermococcales; family Thermococcaceae; genus Thermococcus; species Thermococcus sp. The sequence goes on along the minus strand of NZ_WANV01000016.1, from coordinate 53,235 downwards.
CATAAGAGAGATCCTAAGCATAGACGACGGGCTGGCGAGCTTTGAGGATAAACCTTAAAAGTCTCCCACACAACCCCGGAATCGGTGGAGGTGAGGACGATGGCCAGGGGAAAGGCTCTCGTCCTTGCCTACGCCGGGACTCACGAACACCAGGACAACCATCACATGATTCTGAAGCCCCTCGGCATCGACGACAGGAACGCAGCTTCAAGGCTCATAGGCAGGAAGGTCGTCTGGACGACCCCGACAGGCAGGAAGATGTACGGCAAAATCCTCAGGACGCACGGCAATAGGGGTGAGGTGAAGGCCTACTTCAAACCCGGCCTGCCCGGCCAGGCGCTTGGTGACTACGTCGAGATTCTCTGAGCGCAACCCTTTAAACCTCCCAACCTTTTCTTTCTCCGGTGAGAGAATGGAGTTCGTGGAGGTGCGCGAGGGGCTTTCAAAAATCCTTGTTCCGAAGGCGGAGAGAATATACGACGCCCCCGTCTTCTACAACCCCATAATGGCCTTAAACAGGGACATAAGCGTCTTAGCCCTCGGAGTGCTCAAACCGGGGACTGTTCTTGACGCCCTCTCTGCCACAGGAATCAGGGGCATCCGCTACGCCCTCGAAACTCCGGCCGAGGAGGTCTGGCTCAACGACATAAACCCCGACGCCTTCAACCTGATCCTGAAGAACGTCCGGCTGAACCTCGGTCTTGAGGGTAAGCCTCTCGGCGAGAAGCGTGTGGCCTTCGAGGGTGAGAAGAGGGTCGTGGCCAACCTAGACGACGCCAACAGGCTCATGGCCGAGAAGTTCCGCCACTTCGACTTCCTTGACCTCGACCCCTTTGGTTCTCCTGTTGAGTTCCTGGACACGGCTTTGAGGAGCGTGAAGAGGAGGGGCGTTTTGGCGGTCACCGCCACCGACACGGGGGTTCTCTGCGGCGCCTACAGGCACGCCTGCCGCAGGAAGTACCTCGCCGAGCCGATAAGGGGCGAGCTCTGCCACGAGGCCGGGTTGAGGATCCTCATCGCGACCGTTGTCAGGTACGCCGCCAAGTACGACCTCGGCGTCGAGGTTCTCCTCGCCTACTACCGCGACCACTACTTCCGCGCCTTTCTCAGGCTAAAAAGCGGTGCGAGAAAGGCCGATGAGAGCCTCTCAAACCTCGGCTACCTCCGGCAGGACGCCAACGGCCGTTTTGAGTATGAAACGACATTTCTTCCGGAAAAGCCTTCGGCCTACGGCCCACTGTGGCTCGGCCCCCTCAAGACCCAGGAATTCGTTGACGAGATGCTGAACCTGGCCGGTGCTCATCCCCTCTCCCACAGAAAGACGCTCCCATTCTTGGAGACACTCGCGGGAGAGCTGGACATCCCCTTCCACTACGACACCCACGCCCTCGCGAGGAGGAACAACCTTCAGGTCGGAAAGCTCGCGGGGATTATCGAGGCGCTCCGTGAAAGGGGCTACCGTGCCACGAGAACGCACTTCTCCCCGATGGCCGTTAAAACCGATGCCCCGTTTGAGGAGGTTCTTGAGGTTCTGAAGTCCCTTCAATGAGTTTTAGCTTCGAACTTTTCGATATGTATTTAACTTATCTCCGTGTGATTCTTAGGGGGTGAGTGAATGGACGAGATGATAAGGCTCGCCAGGGACTTTTATAAAGACGAGTACGCCGACTCGGTTCTCTACGCCCAGCTGGCCAGGATAGAGAAGGATGAGGAGATAAAGAAGGAATTTCTGAGGCTTTCAAATATAGAGTCAAAGCACGCCAAGTTCTGGCACGACTTCATAAAGCGGCACGGCGGGGAGGTCCCGAAGCCCTCCGTGAAGAGGCTCACGATATTCAGCGTCAAGCTCCTCAGGAGACTCCTTGGACCGGGCTCGGTCGCTTCGCTTCTTGAGATGGGCGAAAACAGTGCGATACAGAAGTACTTCAAGTATCTAACCACATACGCCGACCGCTTCTCTGAGGAAGAAATGGGTGACATAAAGGAGGTCATACTCGACGAGCTTGAGCACGAGAAGTTCTTCTACGAGAGCAAGGAGCGCTTCCACGTTGAAAACACGAGGGATCTGGTTCTCGGGATGAACGACGGGCTGGTCGAGATCCTCGGAGCAGTTACGGGTCTTTCGGCGGTATATCCCAACAGCCCCCAGCTCGTGGGAATCAGCGGTCTGATAGTCGGTGTTGCAGGGGCGCTTTCCATGGCGATAGGGACCTTCGTTTCGGTTCGCTCCCAGAGGCAGGTGAAGGAGTCCATCCGGGACAGGATGGAGGTTCTTTTCCGGGTTTCGCCGGAGAGGGCTGCGGAGGAACTGATCGAGAAGCTTGTTGAGGGGGGAATGCCAGAGGAAGTTGCCAGGGACGTCGCAAAGGAACTCGCCGACAACAGCGAGGCCATAATGGGGCTTCTCCTGCCGGAGGCGGAGGAGAACGAGATAAGGGCAGCGCTCTACACGGGGCTTTCTTACCTGCTGGGGGTCGCGTTCCCGGTCACGCCCTACTTCCTTGCTTCCAGCTCCCTGATGGCACTTCCCTTTTCGATACTGCTGGCCGGTTCGGCCCTCGCGATAGTGGCCACGCTGATCTCCCTTCTCTCGGGAATCTCCATCAGGAAGAAGGTCGCGGAAATGGTTGCCACAGGCCTGGGTGCAGCTTTCCTCAGCTACCTTTTCGGCCGGCTCATGGAGGCGCTCTTCAACGTCTCGGCGCTTTAGAGGTAGAACACCTCAACGCCGAGTTTTTTTGCTATTTCTCCCTGCTTGTCATCGCTCGTGGCGAGCTTTTCGTATTTGATTGCCTGGGCAATGTAGAGGGCGTCATAAACCGTGATTTTGTGTTCTAAGGCTATTTTCTCCCCCTCTGAGAGATATTGGAGCGGATTTTCGTACAGTATTATCCCCTTGGTGGCATGGAGATAGTCAAGTATCCTCCGGGTAGTTTCGATGGATATATCCCTGTACAGATTGTATCTCTTCCACACGGCATTGGCGCCCTCAATCAGTGCCATTTCAAGCGAGACCAAGTCTTCGCTATTTCTGAGGAATTCCGAAACATTCTCCCATCCCTCCTCTTTTAGAAGATACTTTATAAGGGAGGATGTATCAATTACTATCACGGGAATCCCTCACCAGTTTTGTGGCTTTTCCCTTCCCAAGCTCGGGGACGTTTTTGAGGAAGGAGTCAATCTCGTCGAGCAGCTTGGTCTTTTCTTCCTCCCGGATCTTCTGCTCTATAAAACGTCTTATCTCCTCGCCCCAGTTAATGTCGTACTCCTTCATCTTCTCCTTTAGCTCGTCCGGAACGCGAACGCTTATCACAGCCATGCAACCACCGTTTACAAAAACGCATTACAAAGATATAAACGTTGCTGTCATACCTTCACGTATTTCCACTTTCCACGCTTGAACGCCCACCAGAAGAGCGCCGCTGTCGTGAAGGTTTCGAGGCTCATGGCTATCCATGCCGCTATAATCCCGAGCCCCTCGAAGGTAAAGCCCGGGAAGGTCATGCCGATTATCTCAAACGCTGGAATCGTGAATCCAAAGCCGAGGAGGTACGCCGGCACTATGCGGAAGAGAAGCTTGCTGACGGCGGTGATGTACATCGGCGTCTTGGTGTCCCCTGCCCCCCTAAGTGCACCGCCGAGGACGAAGAGCCAGCCAAGGGGAATTTCACTTATTCCGACTATTATGAGGTATATGCTTGCCAGCCTCATGACCTCGCCGTAGTTGGGGTCGCCCGGATTTATGAAGGGCATGACCAGGTAGCGCGGGAATATTATCAGAATGGCCGCCATGACGCTCATGAAGAGGCCCACCATCTTGAGTGCCTCGTAAACGGTCTTTTCTGCCTTCTCGGGCTTTCCTTCTCCGAGGCTCTGGCCGACAAGGGCTGAGGTGGCCACGTTGAAGCCGAAGGCGGGCATGTAGGCTATACTCTCAACTCTAAGCCCGACCTGATGTGCGGCCAGGGCTACCGTGCCGAAGCGGGTAACTATGCTCATGTAAAGGAAGTTGTAGAAGCTGAATATTCCGCGTTCGATCATCGTCGGTATTCCAACGCGGAGGATCCTCCCCGCCATGTCGGGGTGGAAGCTCCAGCTGGGCCTGAAGCGGAGCACGAGTTTTCCGCTCCAGAGGAGGTAGAGACCGATTAGGAACGAGGTCGTTATGCCTATTCCGGAGGCCCAGGCGGCGCCGACCGGACCGAGCCGGGGAAAGCCGAGCTCCCCGAATATGAGGAGGTAGTCCAGAACCGCGTTAACGATGTTCATAAGTATGCCGAGCTTCATCGGAGTTTTGGTGTCCCCCGCGCCTCTAAGTGCTGAGAACGCGGTGAAGCCCGCGAAGCGTATTGGGTAGAATGCAAAGAGAACCCTGATATACTCATAGCCGAGGGCCACCACGTCCGGTTTTGCCCCCATTATCCTGAGTATGTCGTCGCCCAGAAACCAGCCGAAGAGCATGACGGGGATTCCGAGGAGGAACGCCAGGTAGAGGCTCTGCTCCAGCGTGAGAGTGGCGTTGGCGTCGTCCTTCGCCCCAACGAACCTCGCAACGAGGGCAAGGGTCCCCGTTGCGACCGCCGCCATGATGGGCATCATGAACCAGCTGACCTGGCCACCGAGACCAACGGCCGCCAGAGCCAGAGCACCCAACTGGCCGACCATCATCATGTCCACTAGGTTGAGGAGTGTCTGGGATATGTTCCCCATTATCGCGGGCCAGGCGAGCTTCCAGAGGCGGCGCTGATCTTCGTTGAGGTGGAGCATTAAGACGTCCCTCTAAACGGTAAAGCTAACATGGAAGTTAATAAGGATTGTGGTGTGAGAAGAGTCCGGAAGCAAAGGAAAAGAAAAGGTTCAGAGGAGGTTCCTCTTCTTCCTCCACTTGTGGGACCAGCTGTACTTCCTCATGCGCCTGCTCCTGCCGAAGCCGCACGAGGCGCAGTAGCCCTTCTTGACGTTGTAGGCGCGCCTTCCACAGCGCCTGCACTTGATGTGAGTTGGAGTGTGGTTCCTCCTGCCCTTCGGTGCAGTCCCGCTTCCCATGCTATCACCCCACTAAAGTCTCACTTCACTCAATCTCGACAGGGGAAATGGCCAGAACGTTGTCTCCCCTGATAACGATTTTACCGTACTTCTTCACGACCTCGCCGTCCTGAATGAGGGCAGCATCGGCGAGGACGACGTTCAGGTGGATGTCGTAACCGATGAGCCTACCCCTGAACTCGGAACCCCTCTTCAGGAGCACGAGCACGTCCTTGTCGAGCGACCTGTGAATAACATCAAGTGGTCTTTCCGCCATTTTCACGCACCTCCAAATAATCAAAGCTCGTAACGATAACGAGGGAAACGGTTTATAACTCTTTCCCCGTGCTTTTTGCCAGAGGTTCTGGAGACACCTTCCTGGGAAAACCATATAACCCTATATCACCAACGGTGACTATGGTGGGACTATGAGAAAGACCGGCTTGCTGATTGTTCTCCTGCTCCTGATTTCAATAGCCAGCGGCTGCATCTCCCAGAGCCAGCAGGCACCAGCGGACACGACCCCACAACCACCGTCCCCAACGACCACATCACCAGCGCTCACCCCGACGTCTACATATTCAGAGCCCGAGGTGGCGGAACTCAAACTGCCGGCCGGCAACTACACGGCGATTTACACGGGAACCGGCAAGAGCTGCCCGTCCGGGAGGACTCCCGTTACCTTCACCTATAACCCCGGAAAGGGGACTGTAACCTCCGTCAGCCTGCGCGGGAGCTTCAACGACTGGGCCGAGTGGCCCATGAAGGAAGAGAACGGGACCTGGAGCACGACGGTCTGTCTCAGGCCCGGGAGATACGAGTACAAGTACTTCATCGACGGCCAGTGGGTCAAGGACATGTCTGACGACGGCACCGGAAGGCCCTACGACCCCGAGGCTGACGGTTACGCTCCGGACGGCTACGGCGGAAAGAACGCGGTCAGGGTCGTTGAGGGAGATGTGGGATTTTATGTAGAGTTTAATCCTGGAGACCCGGCTTATCTAAGCGTCGCAGACAACAGGACTGTGGTGAGGTTTGAGGCGAAGCGGGACACCGTGGGCTCGGCCGTCCTTGTGACCGACAGAGGGAACTACACGATGAAGCTCCAGGTCTGGTGGGACTCCGGCGAGATGTGGCGCGCCGAGGTGCCGTTCGTTGAACCTATGCGCTACTACCTCGTTGTAAACTCGGCCGACGGAGGGAGGTTCGCCGTCCTTAACACGAGCGAGAACCCGTTCTACAGCTTCGATGGTGTTGACCGCTTCCCCCAGCTGGAGTGGGTGAGCAACGGCATAGCCTACCAGATATTCCCGGACAGGTTCAAGGACGGGAACGAAAGCAACGATGTCCTCGCCCTTGACCACGACGAGCTGCTCCTCAACCAGGTCAATCCAGGAAAGCCGGTACTCTCCAACTGGAGCGACCCGATAACACCCCTCCACTGCTGCCACCAGTACTTCGGCGGGGACATAAAGGGGATAACCGAGGAGCTCGACTACCTGAAGAGCCTCGGTGTCACGATAATCTACCTCAACCCGATCACCCTCTCCGGGAGCGCCCATGGCTATGACACCTACGACTACTACAGGCTCGACCCAAAGTTTGGAACCGAGGAGGACCTTAGAGAGTTCCTCGATGAAGCTCACAAGCGGGGAATACGGGTGATCTTCGACTTCGTGCCCAACCACTGCGGGATCGGCAACCCAGCGTTCCTCGACGTCTGGAAGAACGGAAAGCAGAGCCCCTACTGGGACTGGTTCTTCATCAAGCGGTGGCCGTTCAAGCTGGGCGACGGAAAAGCTTACCTCGGCTGGTGGGGCTTCGGGAGCCTGCCAAAGCTCAACACGACGAACCCCGAGGTCAGGGAGTACCTCATTGGTGCCGCTCTTCACTGGCTTGACTTCGGCTTCGACGGGATAAGGGTCGACGTCCCCAACGAGGTTCTTGACCCGGCAACCTTCTTTTCCGAGCTGAGGGAAAGGGTGAAAGAGAAGCATCCCGACGCATACCTCGTCGGGGAGATTTGGACTCTCTCGCCCGAGTGGGTTAAAGGAGACCGCTTCGACTCGCTTATGAACTACGCCCTCGGTAGGGACATCCTCCTGAACTACGCGAGGGGCTACCTGAGCGGTGAGGCCGCGATGAGGATGATGGGCAGGTACTACGCGAGCTACGGCGAGAACGTAGTTGCAATGGGCTTCAATCTCGTTGACTCCCACGACACGTCGAGAGTCCTCACCGACCTCGGCGGCGGTTCACTCGGAGACACCCCAAGCAGCGAGTCCATAGAGAGGCTCAAACTTCTCTCAACGCTCCTCTACACTCTTCCCGGAACGCCGGTGACGTTCCAGGGAGACGAAAGGGGCCTGCTGGGCGACAAGAACAATTACGACGAACAGCGCTACCCGATACAGTGGGATCAGGTAAACGGGGACGTGCTGAACCACTACCGGGCGCTGGCAGAACTGAGGAGGAACACCCCCGCGCTGAGGAGCAGCGTCATAAGGTTCTATACGGCCGAGGGGGGCATGATGGCGTTCTTCAGGGGGCATGACGACGAGGTTCTAGTCGTCTCCAACAGCTGGAGTAAGGTTGTCGAGCTCCAGCTTCCGCCGGGAGATTGGAGGGTTCTCTGGCCTTCAAGCGAGCGGGGCAAGGTGCTTTCCGGCACCATTAAAGTGCCCCCAATAAGTGTCCTCGTCCTGGAAAGGGGCTGAGCATCCCGTCCGTTTCATTTTCATTTTGACGTACTGACTAAATCCTCCCCAAAAGGTTTTTATGAAAATGCCTCACTCCAGTTTCAGGTGGTGAGTGATGGGAGAGAAGCCCGATAAGTACGAAGTTCTTCAGGACTTGATGAGGAGGAGAGGCTTTGCCTGGGGCAGTTTTGAAATCTACGGTGGTGCGAGGGGTTTTTACGATTACGGTCCTCTTGGAGCGACGATAAAGAGAAAAATCGAGCAGAAAATTCGCGAGGCCTTCCAGAGGGAGGGCTTCTTTGAGCTGGAGACCCCCGATATAACGCCCGAGAAGGTTTTCATTGCGAGCGGTCACGTTGACAAGTTTGTTGACCCGCTGGTCGAGTGTAAGAAGTGCGGGTCAAGGTTCAGGGCAGACCATCTCGTCGAGGAGGCCCTCAACATTGACACGGAGGGAATGAGCGCCGAGCACCTCACCGAGATGATAAAGGAACACGGCATAAAATGCCCCGAGTGCGGCGGCGAGCTTTCGGAGGTCTGGTACTTCAACCTCATGTTCGAGACCAAAATCGGCCCCTACGGCGACCAGAAGGGCTACCTGAGGCCGGAGACGGCGCAGGGCATCTTCGTGAACTTCAGGCGCCTCAACGCCTTCGCGAGGAACAAGCTCCCCTTCGGCGTCTTCCAGATTGGAAAGGCCTATCGCAACGAGATTTCACCAAGGCAGGGGATGTTGAGGTTAAGGGAGTTCACGCAGGCGGAAGCGGAGATATTCTTCAACCCGAAGGAGACGGAACATCCCCACTTCGACGAGGTCAAGGCCGAGGTTCTCAGGCTATATCCGATAGAGCACCAGCTCAAGAACCTTGGAATGGTGGAGATGACCGCCGAGGAGGCCGTGAAGAAGGGCTACGTCCTGAACACCTTCTTCGCATACTACATGGTCATGGTCAAGCGCGTTCTCCTCGACATAGGCATCCCCGAGAAGGCGATACGCTTCCGCCAGCAGCTGCCAGAGGAAAGGGCGCATTACTCGAGCGACACGTGGGACGTGGAGATACACAGCGAGCGCTTCGGCTGGGTGGAGTGCGTTGGCATAGCCTACCGCGGAGACTACGACCTCAGCAAGCACATGAAGATGAGCGGGGCTGACCTGACCGTCCTCATCCACTACGACGAGCCGAAGATAGTCAAGCGCCTCAAAGTGGGACTCAACATGAAGCGCGTCGGGCCGAAGCTCAAGAAGGACGCCAAGAGGATAAACGAGCTTATCCAGAGCTGGGACGAGGAGAAGCTCAGGAACCTGGTGGATGTGCTGGAGAGGGACGGCAGGATAACCATCGAGGGCTACGAGCTTGAGAAGGACGACTTCATCATCAAAGAGGTCGAGGAGAAGATAACCGGCGAGAAGATAGTGCCTCACGTCCTTGAACCCAGTTTCGGTATTGACAGGCCCTTTTACCTGCTCCTTGAGAACTCTCTGGTTATCGAGGAGGACAGGACTTACCTCAAACTCAAGAAGGACATGGCCCCGATAGAGGTCGCAGTTCTGCCCCTCGTCGCCAAGGAACCGCTCAAAGGCATAGCCTACGACGTCTTCAGAACCCTCCAGAAGGCTGGCTTCATAGCGGTATACGACGAGAAGGACACGATAGGGAGGCGCTATCTGAGGTACGATGAAATAGGAACGCCCTACTGCGTAACTATCGACAACCAGACGCCGGAGGACGGCACTGTGACAATCCGCGACCGCGACACGAGGGAGCAGGTGAGGGTGAAGATCGAGGAGCTGCCCGGGAAGCTGAGGGAGCTGATCTTCGGGAGTTAACACTCCCCCTCAACGATTTTCTCGATTTCTTCTTTTAATTCCTCAAGCTGGGAACTCACGATAACCCATACTACTGAGAGGTCAACGCCGAAGTAGTGATGAATGACAACGTTTCTAAGGCCGACGATTCTCCTCCAAGGAACCGAGGGATATCTCTCCCTCACCTCGTCTGGAATATTTCTCGCAGCCTCTCCAATGATTTCGAGGTTTCTCAGGACGGCATCGACCGTTTTCTTGTCGTTAATGAAGGTTTCAAAGGTGTAGCCGCTGGTGTACTCTTCTATCCGACCTATAGCCTCCAAGATATCATTCATGAAAAGGCAGGGGTCCCGTTTAGACATAGACCAAGTCCTCCTTAATGTGTTCCCACAGTTCTCTTCTGCTCATGGCGGCGTTTTTTGTAATTAAATCTACAGGCAGGCCGAGGAGTTCCTCCAAGTAGTCCCTGAGGTCAACTATCTCCCACCCTATGGGCCTTTCAAACTCGACGAGTATGTCCACGTCGCTCAGCTCGGTCTCTTCGCCCCGGGCGTAGGAGCCGAATATGGCTATTGAGCTAACCCCGAAGCGTTCCCTGAGCTCTCCCTTGTGCTTCCGGAGAATGGCTTCGATTTCCTCAAGCTTCTTTGTCATCACTCAAAAATCGGCACGGAAATATAAAAGCTTTCGGCAACTCGACAGGGGGATCAAAGGAGAGAAAACTGCAAGAAGAGTTAAATCTTTATTGATATCTCAGCTTTCTCGTTTTTCTTCAGCTGAATCACCAGCAGCTTCTTGCTGTAGTCCCTGTACCTCAGGTAGGAGATTATCCAGAGTATAAAGCTGATGAATCCAAAGAGGGAGAACAGGCCTATTGAGAGCGTTGTCAACCAGTGAGGAGGCCCGTAGTAAATGAGCACCCCGTTGACGGCGCCGAGGAGTATCCAAGACACGAAGAAGTTGACGAAAAGAGTGTAGGCCCTTTCGGTAGCTAGAGAATAGGCCTTTTCGAGATCTCCCCTTACACGTCCTTTACACTCAGATAGTATCTTGTTAGGATCCATCCCCGTCACAAACTCGTCTAAATCTTGTAATACAACAAAAACACTTATTAACGCACCAAATGCTATCAGAAAGCCCACAAGAAAGAGATTTTTAAAACCATAGATGTCTTGGATCTCTGAACCATAGATAGATGCCACAACAATTGAGCCAAAAATACTAGCGCCAAGGAACCAAGCGAGATCGGTCAAGTTGTATTTGACTGGCTTAACGCATATCTCCCCCATTTCCCTTCTCCCTCCGGGTATTTATGTATTTCCCTTCTCCCGAAGGGTAATATACTGCGGAAACGTAAGACGAAGCCGGGGGGACAAAATCAATTATCTTGAACGCTACGTTTCACAATTCAATCAGCCAGCTTTTTAACCTCCACAGCCTACTCAAAAAGGGAGCTCCAATGCCAGCCAGAATCCACCTCATCTACCGCCGCATTCCCAACCGCGTTCTGGAGCGAGATGACGAGGTAGTTGCGGATTTGGGCGACGTCATCGTCGCTAAGTCAACCTTCTCCGGCATGCTCGCCCCGCTCAAGGTGAACGGCGTGAAGGTGGTAGACAACGGCTACAACATGCTCTACTTCGCTTTTGTTGGTAAAAACTACGACGTCCTAAAGGTTTACGACAGGGAAGGGAACTTCAAGGGGCTCTACATCGACGTTCTGGCCTACACGAAGAGGGAAGGGGACACGCTTGAGATGCTCGACCTCTTCCTGGATATCTTTGTCTTTCCGCACGGGGATACCTTCCTAATCGACGAGGACGAGCTTGAGATGGCCCTGAACTACGGGTTGATTGACAAAGAAACCTTCGACTTTGCCTACTCCATAGCCGGGGAAATACTCGAAAGGCTTAAGCGCGGGGAGTTTCCTCCGAAAATCGTGTGGGAGTACGAGTGGAGGGATTGAGATGGCGAAGTTCCTTAAGGAGACGAAGGAAGGGACGCTCCTTCTCATCTACGTCCAGCCGAAGGCGAAGAAGAACGCGATCGAGGGGATAGACGAATGGCGTGGCCGATTGAAGGTCAAGGTAAAGGCCCCACCCGTTGAGGGAAAGGCGAACAGGGAGGTGGTCAAGTTCCTCTCCAAGCTACTCGGTGTGGAGGTCAGCATCCTGAGGGGGGAAACGGGCAGGGAAAAAGACCTGTTCGTGAAGGGACTCAGCGCGGAAGATGTAAAGAAGAGGCTGGGACTTTGGTGGGTTATGATTTAAAGTATTTAAACAATTGAACCAAAACCTATAAAAAATACTATCGTTCAACGTTTAACTGCCCACCACTAAATGGGGGGGGGCATATGAACAAGAAGAAGTTGGCAGGAACAATCTTCGGAGTTGTCGTTTTAGTGATTGCAGCAATAGCAACACCGGCAATTGCCACGAACAGTGGAGTTATAACTCTTGACACAATTCTACATGGCAGTTTCTCAACTGCTAAAGTGTACATTGCAGCCCAGTATGCTGTGCAAAATAGGCAATTTCAGTTAGGTCCTAGTACTAGAGTTCACTTTGGTTCATCTAGCGGAACAGGATCAAATGCATACTGGTACACAACGGATTCGTACACCGCACCAGCTACTATACAAGCACACGGAACATGGCACCTCGATGCTCTTACTCATTATGGACTAACAAGGGCATCTTATGATGGGTCGAGTGAACTCCAGATATACCTTGAACCATCGGGAATAACGCCAACAGCCAAAAACATCTTGCCTCAAGAAAAGCTCCCTATTGAATCTGTTGGGAGCACACAGCTTAAGCTGAGGATTATAGCTTACGTTGATAGTCATGGGGGTGTATCTATCAGCAGATACCTAACTGAAAACGTTGGAGTTTCAATCGAGATACCAGTTGATATTGAGTAATTTTGTCTTTCTACTTTGTTTTTAGTATCTAGTATCTAACAGCTAGGGAGGAGTTCGAAATGAAAAGGAGAAAAACCTACACAGTATCAGGGTTCATTTTAATCCTGCTTGGGGTTGTCATCGCGTCATATCCTGTAATTGGATACTGCGCTTCAGCCTACCTCAAAAGTCCCCATGCCGTTTTAAAGCCCGGGAGCAACTTCGTTTACGCGGGGTACTTCCCTACCGGAGATTCCAACCTCCTCCTGGTTTACAACGTCACATACGTTGGGAATAACAAGTTTCAGGTCAAGTTTGACCTTTACAATGTAACCGGTCAGAACCACACGACTATAATCTACTTCACAAGCATTAACAATCCCGGAAAAATCACTGGAAACCCCAAGCGCATATCCGAAAAAACAGTAATCCTGAGCGCGAACGACCCACTCATAAAAACCCTCTTTCCGGAGAGCAACATAACGATTCACGCCCTGAACTATTCCAAAACATCAAAGCTAGCAATCAGGAAAATACCTTTTTCGTTTGATTTCTCGCCCTATTCACTCGGATTTCCATATATCTACGCTCCTGACCTACCGGAGTCCCTCGCAAAGTACAGTGATGAGGTTGCGTACTACCGGGCTGAAGACAGGTACTTTGCCAGAACATTGATTGTAGTGGGTCCAAACGTTTCCCTTCAGTACAATTCAATTGTGGACGGAATGCCCACACACGTGCCAATTGGCGTTATACCCGAACAAATTGACCTTCAGAAATTGGTGCCGGATAATATAGTTTCAAATACCACGTGGAGATACATTGAGAGCTCATACCCAACAATTACGCTTCTGGGTCTACTTAGAACCAACGTTCAGCCGACTCATCAGAACTGGCTCGGGGGAGTAAAGTACAGCTTCACACAGTACAGCGGCCCCGTTGACTACGTCCTAATCCTTATGGGAATAGTTCTCCTGATACTTGCGGGGAGGGCTGGCCAATGATTGTTGAGGCCAAAAACCTCGGAGTCAATTACGGAAAAACATGGGGGATAAAGAACTTGACCTTCAAAGCGAAGGCTGATAGGCTGGCCCTTATCGGACATAACGGGAGCGGGAAGACGACACTTCTTTCCGTTCTCGTCGGAATTAAACATCCAACGACAGGAAGTGCCAGAATAAACGGGTGGGAACCATATAAGAGGAAAGACAAGTGGGTTGCCATAAGGTACTCCTTTGAGAAACCCCAGTTTAGAATCCCAGTTAAGGTGCGTGACTTGGTGGAGACACTCAGAGTAAATCCCATGTGTTCAAAAATAGACGAGCTTGTTGAGGTTTTAGGGATAGCCTCGTTCTTGGACAAGAGGATAGACTCCCTCTCCAGCGGACAGGCACAGCTATGTAACCTACTGGTGGCACTTTCCTGTGACTCAGAAGTCGTTATTCTGGATGAACCAACTGCGCACCTTGATTCCTACAGGGCAGGCATTGTGGACGAGCTGATATCCAAAAGAAAGGGTGTAATAATAGCCACCCATGATGTTGAAGAGGGAGAGGCCGTGGCCGATTACTTTCTAATTCTAAAGGAGGGTCAACTGGTATGGCATGGTGGAAGGGCGGAACTCTTCTCCAATGACGTTTATGAGGTAACTTTGATTGAAACTGGGACTCAACTGCCCTTTGAACCTATTTACCGCTTTGGAGCAACTCTCATCGTGAAGGCTACCAGCCATGAACTGATAGATATGGTGATAAATGGAGTAATAGCAGGGTTTAAGAGGGCGGGATTGCGCTATGTTTACGCAAAAAGCAGTTAAATGGTACACCAAAAATCTATTTCCCCATCCGGCAACGGAGATACTGCTTGGGATGATGGTACTCAGCACTTGGTATTCTCTGACGGACGTCCGGAACCTTGGGTTTTACGAGTTTATGGTCATAGTGGAGGCTGTGTTTCTCCCAATTTACGGCATTCTGATAGCATCTCATATTTTCAGGGGTTCAAGAGTGACCCTATTTGAGCTCACCCTCTTCAATGGACCCGATGGAGTTTTTCTTGGGCGTCTAACTTCGGCATTTCTTGGACTGGCCGTTGGTATTTTCAGCGTTGCATCTATCACATATATCCAGGGGTACTCAAGATTGGCACTCTCTGTCCTTGTTAAACTGCCCACATATCTTGCGATAATGATGGCTCTGATGGTCTGGATGGACTTCATAGGGGGCATAATATCCTTCTACATATTGACATCTGCAGTTCCAATGGCACTTTTTGTGCTTTTTACAAAGCCGTACTCTCCGAGCACTGCTATCAGCTTACTTGCATATTTCCTGGCACCTATTGGTGCGACAGTTGATTCAGGGAAACTTTCCGTCCCCGTGTTGTCAGGGTATACAGGGACTCTTGTTTTGTCGGCATTAATGATACTGTTCTCTTATACCAGTTTTAAAAAGAAAGACTTTGAGCCACAATGATAAAACTAAGAGGGTCATTTCAGAATCCCAAGGCTCTCGTTCGTCTTCCTTATGCTCTCCCACTTTTCGGCTATCTCGAACATCGCCCTTATCGCGTCTATGTTCTCCGGAACTACGTCGCTCTCCTGGTGCACCGCCTGGATGTAGAAGAGCCTGTCTCCGCGGACGCTGATGCTCTCCTTCCAGACCGCTATCTCGTAGAGGTTGTTCCACTCGCGGTGCAGATCCCTGGCGAACTCTATGAGCTGGGCGGTGCTCTCAAAGCCCTTCTCCTTCTCGAAAAGGAGAACGCGGGTGGTGTTCTCAAAGATATCAATTACATCCTTCTCCGTCAGCGGCTTTTTGAGTTCAACCATCACGCTGTGGACGTGCATGAGCGTCGTCGGGACGACAAAAGCTGATGTTTCGATGTTTATCGGGATGACCGTCTGGACGTCCGGTCCGTGGTGGGAGGGAACCGTAACGCTAGGCTTTATGGCGTTCACCGGACCGCGCCTGGTGTCGTTCGGGTCTGCCGCGCGGCGTATCATGACGGCGTAAACATAGTCGATGTACTCCTGAATGGCGCTGAGCGTTCTGGTCAGGCCGGTGGTGTTGCACGAAACGACGCGGACGTAGTCTTTTCCCAAAGCTTTCTCGTAGTCGGCCTGGGCCACGAAGGAGACCTCCGCCACACTAGCCTTCTCGCCGCCCTGGAAAATCGCCTTAACGCCGGCCTTCTCGTAGAGAACCCTGTTCCTCGCCCCCATCCCTCCCGGGGTGGCGTCGATTATGACGTCGACCTTTTCGAGCAAATCTCCGAGCGTCCCGGCAACCTCAAAGCCCGCCTTCTCGAACCTCGGCAGGAACTCATCGCTCGCGGCGTAAACTGGAATCCCGAGCTTTTTAGCGCGGTAAGCCTCAAAATCCGGCTTCGTTTTGGTGACGCCGATGAGCTCCATATCGTCCTGCTTCGTGACCGCGTGGGCGACGCGCTTTCCTATCGTCCCGTAACCGTTAACTCCAACCCTCACCTTCATACTACCACCGGAGAATTTTACAGCCGTGAAATACTTAAGCGTTGTTTTCACTCGTGGTGAAAACTGCCCCCCAAGTCACAGGATTTTTACATCTTCGTGCAAAGGGTTTCCGCTGGGATTATAAGCCATTCCGCCGGAAAGTTTACCGGTGGTTGGAATGTTCGCAGAGATACTGACGATCGGCGATGAACTGCTCACCGGCAACACCATCGACAGCAACTCCGCGTTTATTGCGCAGAAGCTCACCGAGAAGGGCTACTGGGTGAGAAGGAAGACAACGGTTGGAGATGACGTTGAGGAAATCAAGAGCGCAGTCAGAGAAATTCTCAAGAGGGGACCGGAGGTTCTGGTCATCTCCGGCGGTCTCGGGCCTACCCACGACGACGTCACGATGCTGGCCGTTGCCGAGGCCCTGGGAAGAAGGTTCGTCCTCTGCGAGCCGTGCCTGGAAAGGATAAGGGATTTCTACCGGAGGCTCTACGAGGAGGGCTACATAGACGACCCCGAGCTCAACGAGGGGCGGAAGAAGATGGCATACCTGCCGGAGGGGGCGGAACCGCTGGAGAACACCGAAGGGGCGGCTCCTGGAGCCTACATCGAGCACGAAGGCGTTAAAATCTTCGTCCTCCCGGGAATGCCGCGTGAGATGAAGGCCATGCTTGAGAGGGAGGTCCTCCCGAGACTCTGTGAGAGGGAGTTCATTCAGAAGAAGCTGCTGGCCGAGATAACCGACGAGAGCAAGCTGGCGCCCCTTCTAATTGAGGCCCTGGAAAGGTTCAACGTGAGGATACACTCCTCCCCCAAGGGCTTCGGGAAGTACATCGGGATAATCATCTTCGGAGAGAGCGAGGAGGAAATAGAGCGCGCGAAGGCCTTCCTTGAGGGGAGGGGAATTCGCTTCGAGGAGGGCTGGTAGCGAAACGCTGATAAGGGAAGGGCCGAATTAACGGCGTTGGATGTTAACCGGCTGAGTGGTGTCCCCAATGCTCCCGGAGGAGGTTCGGTCGGTCATCGAGGAGATGAGGGCGGAGAGGATCAGGGGTGCAAGCTGGCTCGCCAGGAGGGGTGCCGAGGCGTACATACTCCTCTCCGAACTGCTTGAGGGAGAAGAACTCAAGAGGGCTCTTGAGGACATGAGGAGAGAGATCCCGGCCGTCAACAGGACGATGGCGTCCCTCTACAACCTCGCGAGGTTCGTACCCATAACAGGCAACCCTGACCTGGTGAGGTCGAAGGCTGAGGAGTTCATCCGGCTCGGGGAGGAGGCGAAGCGCGAGATAGGCAACATCGGAAGCGAGCTGATAGACGAAAATGAGGTTGTAATCACGCACTCCTTTTCCTCGGCGGTTCTTGAAATCTTCAGGGCAGCCAAACGGAAGGGCAAGCACTTCCGGGTCATACTGGCGGAGAGCGCGCCGGACTTTGAGGGCATAGCCCTCGCGAGGGAGCTCGATTCCCTCGGTGTCCCCTTTGAGATCATAACCGATGCCCAGATGGGCCTCTTTGCGGAGAAGGCCACCCTCGCTTTGGTCGGTGCCGACAACGTGACGAGGGACGGGGCGGTGGTCAACAAGGCCGGGACGTACCTCCTTGCCCTCGCCTGCCACGATAACCGCGTTCCCTTCTATGTTGCCGCGGAGAGCTTCAAGCTCCACCCGGAGCTGAGCTCGGAGGAGGTTGAGATAGTCGAGAGGCCCTATGCGAGGCAGGGCTACCGGGTCAGAAATTTCCTCTTTGATATCACCCCTTGGCGGTACGTCAGGGGGGTCATAACCGAGTTCGGAATCCTTGTACCTCCAAAAGAGATCTAGCCGACAATACAAACCGAAAAAGGGGAAAAGAAGGGCCTCAATCCTGGTGGGCAAGCCATAGGAGGACTCCCTTGACGAACGGCCAGTTGGTGTTGATGTAGTTGCCGTAGTAGGCGTCACTTATGGCCTTGCTCGAACCGTAGGCAACTATCCTGCCCTGGCCAACCTCCACGGCGGCGGCTATAACTGGCCTGGAGCCCTTCTCGTAGATTACGTTGCCGTCCCTGTCCTCGGAATACGCTGTCTCATAGCCCCTCACAAGCCAGGTTACGCTTCCGCTCACGGTAAGGGTGTCACCGTTGTAGTACATCTGGTGGTCGGCTGTGAGGAACTTCATGGCAGGATGGTCCAGGTTGTAGATCCCAACGAGCGGGAACCACTTCCTACCGGTGTTCATCTCGTCGTCCATGAGTTCGTCGTTGTTGAACTCTATTCCGTATTTACTAACGACCTTGTTGAGGCTCTTGTAATAGACGTGCCCGTAGTAGCTCTCACCGAGTATGAAAAGGCCGCCTCCGTTCTCCATGAACTCCTGTATTGCCTGCGCCTCTTCGTCGGTTATGTCCTGACTCGGGTTGGTGATTATGAGCACGTCATAGTCCTTGAGCTTCTCATAGGTTATCGGCTCCGTGTTTATATCGACTATCCAGCCGAGCTCATTCTTGATGTTCTCTATGAGGGTTGCCATGCCGTTCTGGTCGGTCTTGGTCGGGTTGTAGTACTGGCCGTGGGACGCATCGATGAGAACCTTGATTATCTTGATCGTCACGTTGGTCGAGGGGGTGACGTTGGTCTGGTTCGCGGGGGTCTCATTTCCGGGCATGGTCTCGTTGCCCGGTGCCGGTGCGGGCGGGTGGCATATCGGCTTCACCTGCTCATACGTGCTGTGGAGTATCGGAAGCACGAACTCAAGCTCCTTCATGACGTCTCTGCCCATCATTGCCGCCTTTCTTATGTGAACCATGACAGGGTAATAGTAGGCGTTCCTGTAGGGGTTCTGCTGGATGAGGAGTCCCTTGAGCGTGTTGTAAAGGGAATACTCCCTCTGTATCTCTTCCATGGTGCCGTTGATCCACTTGATTCTGGACTCGAGGTCTCCGAGGCTGACCCCACAGGATGTGAGCTCGCCGACGAGCCAGGTCATATTGTCGTAAAGCGGTGTTATGTTGGCCATCTCCTTGTTGTAGAGTCTCTCGTAGTAGGGTGTGAGGCCGTAGGAGAGCTGGTACGGGTTGGGAATGACATTGACCGGAACTATTTTTTCACTCTCCTCAGCGATGACTGTCAGCGTGTGGCTTCCGGTGGAGCGGGGGATTACGTAGAACTCAACAACTTTGCTCTCTCCGGGGGACAGGGTGAAGTCCGTGGAGTACACAGTAACTCCATCAAAGGTGGCGGAAAAACTTACGTTACTGGTAGTGTTGCCGCTGTTGAACACGGTCGCACGAACCCTTGTGGGAACCTCCTCCATGAATGCGTAGTATTCAACGTCCGTTACCTTGACTGCGGGGTTGTAGAGCTGGTACTCCACGGGAAGGACCTCATAGGAGTACCTATAGACATAAACAACCCCGACGAAGTACTTGAACTTTGCTCCAGGTTCCAGTGTGCCGGGAAGGCTTGAACTGGAGAATATGTACGCTTCACCGCTTCCGTCGTCTATCCACAGCTTGGTGTACCAGCTGTCGTACCTGTCAGTTATCTTTGCATCCACGAACTTGACGAGGACGCTCTGATATTCGGGCTTGCTGTAGTCGGCGGTGGGTATTAGGACCGGCTCGGGCAGGGGGGCACTTCCAATGACTGAATAGTATTCGCCGTACTGGGGATTTACCGAGAGCTCTCGGAGACCGTTGTAGTATTTGGGATATCCGTAGACCTCCACCACATCCCCCTTCTGGACGGAGGGGTATGATTTGTATCCGGTATACACGTAGATTCCGGTGTACGCGCCGCTTCCGTTCTGGATCATAAAGCCATTGCTGTCTATATAGGTCACCACTCCCGTGGTTGGAACGTCACCCGCGTATGCGTAACTGTCGAAGTTCTGGTTGAGTTCGACCAGCGGGATATAAGTTGCCGCCGCCGCTGGCTTTAGAGTCCATGCAGGTGTCAAACTCAAAACCAAAATAAAGGCTATTATCAGCGCTGATTTCCTCATAGGCACCACCCAAAAAAGAAGGCTTCCGATGTATAAATAAGTTTCCCCGTGTTTTATCTCGGCCATTTATCACTGATAGTGTATCATATTGCCCAAAAAGAATAAAACCTCGGGCCTCGAAACGTTTCCGGTGATGCCATGTCGATAACAACAAAAACGGGCGATAAGGGTTTGACCGGTCTCTTTACGGGCGACCGTGTGGCAAAGTATTCGCCCATAATGGATGCCAACGGCACGATAGACGAGCTGGACAGCTTCCTTGGCGAGGCCAAGCACTACGTCCCCGGGGAGATGGTGGAGATTCTCGAAAAAATCCAGGTTCAGCTCTACGACCTCATGGCCGAGCTCGCCAGCAAGGGGAAGTACTCAAAGGTCGGTGAGGATGATGTCGAGTGGCTCGAAGGCCTTATTCATAAGTATGAAAACGAAGTTCAGCTGAAGGTTTTCGTCCTTCCGGGCTCCACCATCGCCAGCGCCAAGCTGGACATCTGCAGGACAATAGCAAGGAGGGCCGAGAGAAAGGTCGCAAAGCTCGTCCTCGACTATGGATTCGGAGATAACGTGCTGGTATACCTCAACAGGCTCAGCGACCTGCTATTCATAATGGCAAGGGCAATAGAGAAGAGGGAGGGCAAACTGAGGGAGGTCAGGTAGCCTCCCCGTTTATTCCCTCCCCTACATCACCGAGCAAAATTTCCCTGTACCTGAGCCAGTAATGGACCACAACCGCGGCCTGCACCACCCATATCGCAAAGGCCACCGACCAGGCGGCGTAGCGATCAATCAGCGGCCCAACTGCAACGAGACCGAGGGGTGCTGAGATGTTCACAAGGAGGGCAAGAGCCGAGAAGACCCTGCCCCGCAGCTCCGTCGGAATGGCGCGCTGGATTTTGGCGTTGAGCGGGACGTTTATTATCGCGTTGCTGATGCCCCAGAGTACTCCAACGGCGGCCAGGGTCAGGAAGGCCGAGTCCCTCGACAGACCTGCAAAGGGGGAAACCACCCAGACAAAGGCGAGTACCATTATCCCGTTGAACGCCAGCGCCTTAAAGAAGAACCGTCCGGCCTTTTTGCCCAGCTTTACGGCTATTATGACGTTTCCGAGGAGCATTCCCCCCATGAAGAAGCTCTCAAGAAGTCCAAACTGCTGACTCGTGAACTTCAAAACCTCCCTGAAGGCGTACGGCATTATTACCGCTCCAAACGGCTGTCCAACAGCGTTCATAAAGAGCGCAAAGCCCATGAGAACCATGAGGTATCTGCTCGACCTCAGAAACGCGAGCCCCTCCCGGATATCTGTTATCACATCTCCAATGTTCTCTATCTCGCGGGTCTTCCATTCGTATCTAATCAGCGCCTCAAAGAGGCCTGAACCGAAGAAGCTGACCGCGTTGATAAGGATTGCCAGCCTTATCCCACCGAGGGCGTAGATGACGCCGCCAAGGGCCGGACCTACAAGCCGGGCTATTATGGAGAACGAGCTGACGGTGGAGTTTGCCCTCTCCAGCTCCTCAGGTTCAACGAGGTCGGGAAACATCGCGCTCGTGGCCGCGCCGAAAAACGTCCCCATAACCGCCATTATGACCTGAACAACGAGGAGCTGGTAGATCCCGAGGAAATTAAAAGCTATCACGCCGAAGAGCAGAACGCCCCTGAGGATGTCGAACCAGACCATCAGCCTCTTCCTGTTGTAGCGGTCGCCAATAACCCCTGCAAAGGGCATGATTATGAGGGAAGGGATTATGTCCGCCAGGACGAAGAGCGTCATCATGGAACCGCTGTGCGTCTTGTCGAGGACGTAGAGGGGCAGCGCAACCTCCTGCACCGCCCATCCGAGCTGGCTGATAAAGCGCCCGACCGCGAAGAGCCAGAAGTTCCTGCTGAGGCTCACGGCACCACCCCCACGAGCTCAGACCCAACGGCTATAACCGCCTCCCTAAAGCGGAGGTAGTAGTACAGCGTTATCAGGGTGCTTGGGATCGTGAGGGCCAGGACTATAACCGACGTCCCGAGGGCGTCCAGGAGTGGCCCGACGAGGGCCATGCCGAGGGGCGTGGTGGCGAGCATTATGGTCTCCATTGCCGTGAAGAATCTGGAACGGACCTCGTCCGGAACCGCTTTCTGAAGCTTTGTGAAGAGGGGCACGTTTACCAGGGTGTTAAAAAAGCCCCCCACGACCATTACCGCCAGCAGGAAGGGATAGGCAAATCCACCAAGTGCGGGGTGCGTCACGAAAGCCAAGCACATGATGCTGAAGAGCTGCACAAAGATCGCCCGGAACAGAAAGTCCTCCGACCTCTCCCCAAGCTTGAGTGCTATGAGAAGGTTTCCGGCCAGGGCCCCCAACGTTGCCGCCGTCCCGATGCTTCCAAACTGGATCGCGGAGAGGCCGAGCTCAATCCTCGTGAGGTACGGAAGGACGACGGCAAATATGGGGTTGAGGAGGGTGTTCAGCAGTATTCCGAAGCTGACGAGGATCAAAACGCTCCGGGAGCTCCTCATGAAGCGGAAGCCCTCAACCATGTCTTCCCATATCTCCGCAAGACCTGAAAGCTCGCGTGTTTCCCGGTGATATTCGATCAGGATTTCAAACAGTCCCGAGCCGAAGAAGCTGACAGCGTTTATGAGGATGGCGAGCCTCAAACCCCCAAGCGCATAGATTAAACCCCCGAGGATTGGACCGAGTATCCTGAGTACCTGCCCCCCGCTCTGGAGTATTGAGTTCGCCCTTGCCAGTTGCTCCTTCTCCACCAGATCCGGAAACATTCCCACTATCCCGGCCGAGAAGAACGCCCCGATGATGCTCATCGCCATCTGAACGGCCAGGAGCTGGTATATCCCGAGGAGGTTGAAGGCTATAACACCAAAGAGCAGGACTCCCCTCGCTATGTCAAGGCCATACATGAGCTTCTTCCTGTCGTAGCGGTCGCCTATCACCCCGGCTATGGGATTCACGAGCAGCCTTGGAATCAGCTCCGCCATCACGAAGAGGCTCATCATCGCTCCGCTGCCGGTCTTATCGAGTACGTAAAGTGGAACGGCGACATCTTGGATAACCCAGCCAGCCTGGGATATCCACCTGCCTGTGGTATAGAGCCAGAAGCTCCGGCCCATTCCCCGGAAATTATCGAACATATCATCTAACCCCCTAGCTTCCACATTCAGACCCCGTTATTTGGTTGCAGAATTGAATAATCAAAGAATTAAATCAAAGGAGCTCGACTCTCACCCCACCGTTTACGGTGCTCGCCTTTACCTTGTAGGTCCCGGCGCCGATGACCGGATCCTCCGGATCAATCCCAACGAGCCTCACTTCTCCGTTGACCCTGCTGGCCACTATCCTCGCATCGCAGAAGTCCGAGAGCCGAACCACCACGTCCCCGTTGACAGTGCTGACCTCGACGTCATCCTCAAGCTCCTCGATGGTCAGGGATATTTTCCCGTTAACCGTTGAGGCCTTGAGCGGGCCGGCCACCACCAGGTGGGCATTTATCCCACCGTTTACGGACTTCAGTAGTCCTGCCTCGCATTCTTTGAGCTCGATCGTCCCGTTGACGGTCGTGGCCTCTGTCAGCTTCACATCACGGGCGGTTAGTTCACCATTCACGTTTCTGACCTTTACCACGGTGCCCCTTGGAACTTTGACCTCTATTTCGGCCCATCCCGAATCCCTGAGAAGGTTGAAGAACTTCTTTTTCTGCTCCTCCTTTATGATGAGCCTGCTTCCCCTCTGCTCAATGCTCACGTTGACCTCGCCGTGGAGGACGTAGTTCACCTCCACGTGCTCGTTTTCCCACCCCTCAATCTTCACCTGAGCACCAACGGTGTTCAGTTCAACTTCCCGGACGTTTTCAAACATCATCCTCATCACCTTCCCAGATGGACAACTTCAGTATTCCTCCAATATCCGCCCTGAGCGTTACCGTGTTCCTTCCATCACCAAGGACGGAGTCTTTCGGTTTGATGCCTTCCAGCTTGACGACCCCTCCGTTCTCCTCGACCTTTATCGAGGCATCGGAGTCGATTGGGATGGCCAGCTTTAGTATCCCCATGTTGCTGACAGCTCTGATGTCTCCATCGAGTTCCTCAACCTTTAGGGCGACTGTACCGGCTATTGCCATTACGGAGGCCTTCTCTCTCACCATAACTGAGCCGCTGAGGGTGGAGACGACAGAGATTAGGTCTCCAATGATGCATCCTTTTAGCGAGGTCTTGCACTCGTCGACCGAAAGGCTCTCAAAGCGCACGCCCTCTGCCTTGACCTCTCCCCTCTTAATTCCCACCGAAACCGGAACACCGAAAGGGACGCGGAGTTCAAGGGGTTCCAGGCTTCTGTCCCTCTTTATGGTCTTCCCGAGCTTCCATAGGGCCTTGTAGTCAACAGAAAGCCTGCCTTCTTTGACGTGGATTTTGATCCCATTCTCCGAGCGGGGGTTCAGCTCCACATAGTCCCTGTCCCAGGCCGCTATTTTGAGGTCAACGTCCACGAGCTTCATCCAGACCTCCTCGATGCCTTCAAACCTCACACCCATCCCTCCGGGAGGAAATCAAAAAGGGGCCTTTCGTGCCCCGATGCTCTTTTGAGCCCTTCATTCCCGTTTCCATTCACTGAATCTTCCTGCGAGGGCCTCTGAACGGCGGTGGCTTCCATCTCGCTCACCCTAAGTATCCCATCAGCTGGTCGAGGAGCTCCTTCACGCGCCTGTTGAGCAGGGTTCTGTCTATGCCGAGGCCCTCTATCAGCTCGGCGCTCTGCTCTTCGACTATATCCTTCGCCTTCCTCATGACGAGTCTGTACGCCGCGGGGTCCTCCACGGTGTAGGCTCTCCCGCCAGCCCTTATCCTGACCCTACCTTCTCTGGCGGAGATGACGACGTCCTCGATGCGTATCTTGGCCCTTCCCCTGCCAACGCTGACAGAGACATCGCCCGAGCGCAGGGATACGGTCTCACCGAGGCTGAGGCTCTCGTTTCCGCTCCTGTAGGTCACCCTCTCACCGTCAACTTCGATGGAGTACTCGTCCGTCTGAATCTTCAGCCTGTCCCCAACTCTGGTCAGCTGGAAGCCGTTGCGGAGCTCTCTGATGGTCAGCATGTCCGCCGGGGGCATCTCCGGATTTCCCTCGCGGAACCTCATTGGGCCTATCTTGACCTCCTCACCGCCCGGCGTCTCTATGACCTCGATGAAGGGCAGCTTGACGTACTCGAAGCCCTCCCCCTCGTAAACTTTGACGAAGCCCAGATCAACCACGCTATCCCTCTTGCCCTTCCGGTAGAGCCTCTCGGGATTCACGAGAGTTTCCACGTTCTTCACGAAGCCTGGATCGGCGGGAACTTTTCGTCCGGCTATATTCTCCTCGGTCCATACTATCACAGGGCTCAGGAGTTTCTTCGTTATCTTTCCAAGCGGTGTCTCCGCCTTTACCGTGACCTCACCGTCTATGACCCACCCGACTTTCCTCCGTCCAAACTTCACGGGATAGGCCTTGCCGCTTCCTTCCAGCTTCACCTCTCCAAAATCCGCGCCGCCGAACTCGTAGGCCTTGCCCTCCACCTTGATGTCGAGCCTCCTTTCGTCAAACTTCGCCAGGAGCACTCCAGCTATCACCAGAACCACCGCGTATGCAAAGGCCGTTCCCGCGTAGTTGTGGAGCGTCTCAGACATTCCCAGCCACTGACCGAAGAACAGGAAAACACTCGTCCAGAAGAAGCCCTTGGCCAGGGCAAAGACCACTCCGCTTATCGTCACGCCGAACCACTTGCCGACCGAGAGCAGCTCGAAGGCGAACAGGAGAGCCACTATGGCGTATACCAGCTGGTCGTTGTACGCATCAAGTCTCAGCGGCCCTTTGAACAGCCATGCAATGAGCAGTATCGCCGTGAGGGCCTTGAGGTACTCGGCCACCCTAAATCTCGGGCCTTCGTGCGAGACGGCCCTGTACTTCCATCCAAAACTCATTCTTCCACCTCCTCAAGGGCAGTTATTATCTCAAGCAAGCGCAAAAAGAGACGTCCGTCAGGCGAGATCTCATACTTGTCCGCCCGTCTCACCATCCGAGTTCTCACGAGGAGTTTCAGGTGGTGGGAAACTGTGGGGCTCTCAACCCCGAGGGCATCCTTTATCTCCTTGAAGCCCATGGGCTTCTCGGAGAGCATCTTGAGTATCCGTATCCTGTCGGGATTGGCGAGGGCCTTGAGAGTCTTCGCGGCCTTCTCCTCATCAATCTCCGGCAGGGCTCCCCCCTCAAGCTTTCGCCGGAGGCGCATCTTGATGGAGAGCATTACCTCATCCACCGGGTCGATGCTCTCCTCCAGCACCTCCAGCCTTTTCTTCAGCTCTTCGAGCTGAACTCTGAGATCCTCCATGCTACCACCAGGTACATATTTTTGTAGTACACTTTTCTGTACCTAACTGGCACTGTAGGTATATATAAGTTTATCGGTGGGGGCGCAGGGACACCAAGCAGAATTCGACATACTTTTAAACGCTAAGTCCAAGCTTTTAGCATGGACGTCTACCAGATGCTCGCGCTCATAGCGGTCGGCTACATCCTCAAAAGGCTGATCAAAGATGACAGACTCTTCAAATGGCTTAACCTCTTTTCAACCCGAGTTCTTCTCACGCTGTTCGTGTTCGGCAACGTGGCGAGTAAGGATTTGAATTACCTCCTGAGCATAAAACTCGTCTTCCTTTACGTGCTCCTCGTAATAGCCCTGAGCCTCGGTCTCTCCTATCTCTATGCCCGCCGCTTTGTTGGGGACGAGAACTGGGCAGGGGCGCTCATGATTCTCTCTACCTATCCGAACACCGCAGCGATGGGCTTTCCGATAGCGAGCCTCTTTCTCGACGACATAACCCCGGCGATACTCTACTCGACGACCAACAGCCTCATCGTCCTGCCCCTTGCGACATTCATAGCCGCCCACTACTCCAGCGGAAAGGCCTCGGTGAAAAACAGCCTCGTTAAGGCGCTGAAATTCCCTCCAACGGCGGCCAATTTACTCGCCCTGGCGCTGGTTCTGGCCGGGATTAAGCTCCCGGCGTGGCTCCTCGAACCGGCCAAGTCCATAGGGTGGTGGAGCATACCCCTCCTCCTCATATACTTCGGTTCGATAATAAACCTCCGCGAGTTCAGGGTGAGGCACCTCGTTGAGGTGGGCCTCTTCAGGAGCGTCATCCCCTTCATCTTCGTCTTCCTGACGC
The DNA here is from genome assembly GCF_015521605.1 of Thermococcus sp. NCBI lineage: Archaea > Methanobacteriati > Methanobacteriota > Thermococci > Thermococcales > Thermococcaceae > Thermococcus > Thermococcus sp. The sequence continues at coordinate 26,134 of NZ_WANV01000016.1, read as the reverse complement.
TCAGGGGGGCGGGCGATACCTATTACGCCGTCCTTGTAGAGGCCTCTATGCCTCCGGCGATAATGGCGAACGTGATTCTGGCTCACTACCGTCTGAAGGCGGAGGAGGGAATCGGGGTGACGGTCGTTCTGACCCTGCTAGTGCTTGTACTCTTTGTCATTTTGGCAGCAGTCTTGAAGTAATTATTGAAAAACGTCAAATTATTGGAGGGAAAAAGTAATAAGCTATTCCAGAAAAACCTTGTTATTACGTCTCCCTAGGGTGTTGGGATATGGGAGACCCCCATTTAAATATCTGGAACACACAGAACCCCACGTTCCATTCAAAAGTAGGGGTGAGCTATATGGGACTTTTTGGGAAGTTAAAGTCCGGATTAAGTTCTGCCGCCAAACACCTAAAGACCGTCCATTTTAGAATGAGTGCAGGAGAACTTGCCGAGAACTGGGGAAAACTCCACTCCGTTGGGAGTGTATACATCAGCTTCAAGGAGAAGTCTGAACGCTACGAGCTTGAGAGCGTTTACAGGACCAATGAAAGGGGCAAGGAGATAGTTGAGATATGGTATCTGGAGGAAGTCGAAGAGTACGAGGATGAGGAAGAAGAGGTGTCGAATCCTGTCTATGAAAGCCAGAGGAAGAAGCTGGAACCCAAACATGAGGTCTGGATCCACATGAGTGAGGCTCAGTATGAAAAGCTGATTGAAAAGCATGGGGACTTCCTCCGCCGGTTTAGGGTGACTTAATCTACCCTGGGGGCAGTAATCTTGAGGTGGGGAAGGCTTTTTCTCACTGGGTTAATAGCCCTCCTCGTTCTGGCCAGCGGATGCACCAGCCCGAACACGGGGACTTCAACACACTCAGGTTCAGCAATTGAGAGTTCTCATTCCTCGGGAATAGAGACGACTTCCACAGGGACGGGTGAGACTCCAACCACTGCCAGACATCCAACGGGAGTCCAGACGCACAAATTGCTCAACCGAACGGTCGCGATAAACGCCTCACTCGTCCCGGATTCTGTATGGGAATGCTCCGATAAGGCGCCGGCAATCATTGAAGGCTATTACAGTGCTGTCAAAAAAGAGGAAAACGTTTCCGGCTTCTTTGACCTCTCTGTCGTTGACGAGGACTCCTTAACTGAACTCCATGAGGTGCTCTACGAGGCGGTTGACTTCGGGGACCTGAAGGTTGAGAACGTAGAATGCTTCCCGGTGAGCACGAAGCTCGTGGCGTGCAAGTACCACTACTCAGCCGTTATCGCCAAGGACGGTCAGCAAAAGGACATTGAAAGAAACTACGTCACGTTCCTCTCGGGGGACAACTGCGGAATAATCTGGACGGAGGCAGAAGGATGAGGCTCGCTCCACTTCTGCTCATGGGACTTTTAGTGCTCTCAATAATCTCGGCACCCATGGCCTACTCAAACAGCGGCGGAACTGACCCGGAGAACCTCGACTCCGACGGCGACGGTTTAAGTGACGCCTTCGAACTCTCCCACGGGAGTTTGCCCAACAACCCGGACAGCGACGGCGACGGTTTGAGCGATAAGCTTGAGTTCCTCTATGGAAGCGACCCGATGAGGCCGGACAGCGATGTTGACCGCTTAACGGACGGTGAAGAGGTTCTCAAGTATGGAACGAGTCCCACAAACCATGACACGGATGGAGACGGCCTTTCCGACTACGATGAGCTGAGGGGAAGGTATCTGGTTCCGGGCGTTGAGAAAGGGGTTCCCAGCAACCCGACTACGCCCGACACCGACGGAGACGGATTGGATGACTACTACGAAGCCCGCGTCCTCACGTATCTCTACGGCAAGGATAAGCCGTTCTACACCAACCCTGACTGGGACGGGGATGGAATTCCCGACGGAGAGGAGCTTTACCTCTTCGACGGTAGGTATCCAGTAGATGCCCCCTTCTACAACGCCGTGATGTCTCCCCCACCGAGTCTGCTCTTCAATACAGCATACTACCTCTGCTTCCTCAGCGAAGACTGCGACGGTGATAGCTTAAGCGATAGGGAAGAACTGAAACTTGGAACCATCGTTTACAAGAAGGACACCGACGGAGACGGCCTCTGGGACGGCTGGGAGGTCAAGCTCGGCACAGACCCCTTCAACGAAGATACCGACGGCGATGGGCTGAGCGACCTGGGGGAGGTTATGCCCCAGCTGGTGAATATGAAGCTAACAGGTCAGGTTCCATCCTGGCTCCCACAGAATCCCGACGAAGTGGATGTTTGGGACGGAGCAAGTGAAGCTGAGATAAGCCTGTCGAGGTACATTGAATACTACCTCGTTAACTCGGCTGAGTGGAAATACCTCCTCTGCTCATTAGATGAGAAAAGCCTAACCGTCCAGCACGGCCTTCCTGTGGACGTTTTCAGGGGAAAGACCTTTGAGCACGAGGGAGAAACCTGTTTCCTTCTCCCCAGCACGGACCCGACAAATCCCGATACCGATGGTGACGGGCTGAGTGACTACGATGAGCTTCACTTCGAGTACGTTTACACCACCTACAACAGAAACGACAACTCCACTTCCATCGTTGAGGGAAACCCAATAATCCTCGACCCGACCAATCCCGACACGGATGGCGACGGTCTGAGAGACGGAATCGATCCCGTTCCGGCCCATTACGACTTTGACGGAGACGGCCTGATAGAGGACAATGCCTGCGCCTTTGCTTTAGACTGCGACAAAGATGGCGTTACAGATAGAACGGAAAATCTTTCGAAGACCGACCCTGCCAATCCCGACACAGATGGAGATGGCCTTACCGACTGGGAAGAACAGTTCTGGTACAGCACGAACCCCCTCGTGCAGGACACCGACGGAGACGGCTTTACGGATTTTGAGGAGGTCAAAGCGGGAAGCGACCCCAACAAGCCTAACTCCAAGCCTCCGGCACCGCCATCGGTGGAGAAGCCCGAGTATAAAAAGGTGGACACAGCAATCAAAGAAACTCCAAGACCAAAGGTCCACAGGCACATCGAGTTCCTCCTTGATGGAAAGAAGATTGAACCCGATGCCTTCATCACCGTGGTCGTTGATAGTGACTCGGCCAGCTTTGAGATAAAGGTCGACCCTCTAGTTATAACCCTCCCGAACGGAAATGAAACGGAGTACGAGCTTACGCGGGTGTCAGTATGGGGAGACGACAAGGACAGGCTGGAAAAAATGAGCGATACGGCATACACGCTGAACCTTCCCAATGTTACAAAGATAGGCTCTGACTTCGTCTCATTCATGGTGGAGCTTCGCTTCTCCAGCGGGGATGACGAGAAAGCTTATACCTACGAGTTCAACATCGAGGCGAAGTATAAAGCAAAACCCGAGGTCAAGCTCGTGAGTTCCCAATGGCTCAACAGCACCGATGTGGGGCTTCTCTACTTCGAGTGCCACCACTGTAAGAACGTCACGATAAGCGCGCCGGGAGCTTTAATCAACGGAAAACCCAAGAGAACCATTGACTTCGGCTCGACGAGACCGCTGAAGTACTTCTATGCAAGACTCGTCCCGAAGCGCTACGAACTGCCCGGAGAGAATGATGTCGGCGTTATCTACACCAGATATGAGGATAGCGTTGAAGTCCTCAAGACTGGAAAGGACATAGGGGTTCTAACCGCCAAGATGGTGGAGGCTAGGAGCGTTGGAGCAAAGATAACCTACGGGATGGTGGCGTTAGCTAAAGGCGTGAAGACGGTAGTTGGTGGCGTCGAGGCCTTTATTCCTGAGGAAGAGAATGCACCTAAGACGGAGGGGGTTGAGGTTCCGGATTCCCTGCGCTTTGACAAGGAGGCCTTCAAGGAGGGCCTTCTCGACTGGGTGAAGGAACAGCTTGTTGACAAGACCTTCGACTACGTTACTGAAAAGGCCGTCCAGTACGCCAACGAGGCAGAAATGGAAGCGAGGAGGGAAAAAACCACATACCACGTGACTGTGAAGGCCTGCAACGAGTACTACTGCGAGGTTTACGCCTTTACCGTTTCGGGCTACGGCTACCAGTTTGAATGACCTCCGGTCTTTTCTTTTCTGACTTGGAGGAAACACCCAAACTCCATGTTGAGCACTGTCTGGGGGTGATAGTTTCAAATGCCGAACCCTGGGCGTACCACGACCTGGACATTAAACCAACGGAAGGACTCGGTTATTCCTTTCAGACTGGCTCGCTGTCTGGCGTGAACGCTGAGGTTTGGGCTGTAGTAATAGACGGGCCCGCCGACTTCGCCAAAACGAGCGCCAACTGGGAACCTTCCTCCCACGAGATTTCTGCTAATAACGTCGTCTTCCAAGTCGGAAAGAACGTCTACTACTTCGAGATCAGAGACAGCACCGTCTATATGGAGAGCGGAAAAGTAATCGGAGACCTCTTCGACTTTCTGAGACTTGACGACGACAAATACCTCGGCTGGGAGAACGGGGCCGTTCGTGTTTACACGCGCTCCCTCAACAAGTACAGAGAGAAAAAAGGAGTTCTGGCCTACGCGATGACGACCATAGACGGCAAACCCGCGATAGTGACGTCCCTTATGAAAAACCTCACCGTCACGACCTTTGTGAACGGCGAAGCCGAAAGTGAGGAGTACACCTTCGACTGCTCCATTCTCTCAATGCACCCGGCCTTTGGAGACGGAAGTGTGGCCGGTTTCTATATGGGGACCACCTGCGGGTTCTACTATGTCGATCAGAACTTAAACGTTTATGACTCGGGCCTTGAAGGGGTCTGGGAAATAATCTCAAATGACCAGGATGAAGTGGGAAGCGTCGTTATCTACTCAAGCGACTCCGACGAGGTGGTTACTGCCTACTACGACTGGAACGACGGGGTTGTTTACGTTAGCGAGCCCCTGGAGGTGGACGAAAAGCCCTCATCAGCCTCAGCAAGCTGGTTTTACCTTGCACTTGCCCAAGAAAATAGGGTCGAGGTCTACGAACTCGGCAGGGACAGTGCGTACCACTACGTCGGAACGATTACGTTCCCGGAGCCAATCTTGGACGTTAAGATCGTTCAGCCGGAGGAGGACACCCTAGAAATCGGGATCTCGTGGGAGAACGGCTTCGCCTACATAGTTGTCCCTGTCTCCGAGCTTGAGGGAGAGCACACCTTCAGCCTGGGTGGGGAGTAACGGAAATTTGCCCTCAACCCTCAAAGCGATGCCCTTTTTAACCCTTCGAACATTTTTTAAACGGTGATAACATGGAGCGTGTTGTTGAGATTCTCCGCGAAGTTCTTGAGATACCTTCGCCAACAGGCTACACAAAGGAAGTTCTCACACACATCGAGAAGAGGCTCAACAATGCCGGAATAAAGACCTACTACACCAACAAGGGGGCACTCATAGCAGGGAACCATCCTCAGCCGGAACTCGTAATAGCCGGTCACGTGGACACACTCGGGGCCATGGTCAAAGGGATCCTGCCGGACGGACATTTAAGCTTCACCCGTATCGGAGGCCTTCTCCTCCCGACGTTCGAGGGAGAGTACTGCACGATAATAACCCGGTCGGGGAAGAGGTTTAGGGGCACGCTCCTCCTCAAGAACCCCAGCGTCCACGTCAACAAGGAGGCCGGGAAGAAGGAAAGAAAGGAGGAAAACATGTACATAAGGCTTGATGCCGAAGTCGAGAAGAAGGAAGATACCGAGAAGCTCGGGATAAAGCCGGGCGACTTCATAGCCTTCGACCCAAAGTTTGAATATGTGAATGGGTTCGTCAAGGCGCACTTCCTTGACGACAAGGCGAGTGTTGCAGTTATGATCGACTTGCTACTCGACTTGGGGGCCGAGAACCTGGAGAGTCTCCCTGTGGCGTTCTTCTTCTCGCCCTACGAGGAGGTGGGGCACGGCGGCTCGGCCGGCTATCCGACGGGCATGAAGGAACTCCTGGTCGTCGACATGGGCGTCGTTGGGGACGGCGTCGCCGGAAAGGAGACGGCGGTTTCGATAGCGGCGAAGGACTCAAGCGGTCCGTACGACTACGAGATGACGACGAAACTCATCGAACTTGCCGAGAAGCACGAGATTCCCCACGTCGTGGACGTCTTCCCCTACTACGGCTCCGACGGGAGCGCCGCATTAAGGGCAGGCTGGGACGTTAGAGTTGCATTGATAGGCCCCGGTGTCCACGCGAGCCACGGCATGGAGAGGACGCACGTCAAAGGCCTCTTAGCGACGAAAGAGCTGATAAAGGCATACATCGAGGAGAAGTTCGGGGTTTGAGCTTTTTCCATTTTTGTGGAGCAAAAATGAAAACTGGAAGGTTGAAGAGTACTGCCCGGAAATTACTTCTTTTTGACCTTAAGGAACACTAGCGCCAGTATCAGCAGGGCGCCAAGGCCGAGGGCGTAGGGGAGCCAAGCATGGGAAAATCTGGCTACTACCACCAATTCCGAGTGGGTCGGGGAATCGGCCCAGGATGTCGGAGTCGGAGAGGGAGTGGTAGAGATTGGGGGAGCGATGGGGCTTGAGCCGTTGAAGGCCTTCAGCTCCATGAACAAATTCTCCGGGACGTTCTTCTCGATGTAGAAGGGGCCGTCGCTTATGACGGCGTTACCGAAGGTGTCTATCCACTCGATGAGCCTTGCGTAGCCCTCCTCCGGATCGCTCACGTCGTCTGCTATCGCAGATGGTACCGCTTTCTTCTCCATTAGATGTACCAGTACCTTCCTCAGGTCGGCAACGTGTTCCTTGGTCAGGAGGTTGAGGCACTCGATCTTTCCTTCGGCCTCGCCAAGGGAGTAGTTCTGATAGATTCCGTAGGCACTCCCATTCGCCACGAGCTCGCCCATCGCGTAGTAGAGCTCCCACGGGGACTTCGGGTAGAAGAGGTAGTCCTTTGCTGTCAGGTCGTCGGCGATTGGGTGGGCATAGCTACCGTAGACAACGTAACCGTCGTCTGTAAACTCGAAGCCCAGGACGTTTCCGAGCAAGCCCGCAACCCCTGAGAGGTCGTCCTCGTAGTACGGGTCGTCAGCGCCGTCCTTGTAGGCCCAGGTGTAGAGGAAGGCTATGTAGTACTTGATGTCTGTCTCTCTCATCCTAACGCCATTCTGCCACTCGCCGAGGTTGCAGCTTACCCTGACCCTGATGGCAGCCTTCTCGCCGGCGTGGGGGTTTATCCAGCCCCGGGTCTGGTTGTAGATGACGGCATCACCTGGAACAGTAAAGTTCCCCCGTTCAACGCTCCACCTGCACCGGTAGGGCGTGTACAGGCCGCTTTGATTGGTGTATCCTGCAGGATCGTGGAGGAGATCCCAGAGGTTGACTGGAAAAAGAGGGTATCTAGACTCCACCACAGGGTTGAACGGAAGGCAGAAGCCACCGCAGGTCGGGACAAAGTAGGCCACCCTCAGGACGCCGTCGGGTGTTTCCGCGCTCAGGAGGCTCCACCTGTTGAAGAGGCCAAGGCTTGGGTCCGCCTTTATTCCAGAAACCCTCTCTCTGTTGACCGGGGAGAACTCCCAGACCTTCGTGAGGAAAACCCTCGCGCTCTCCATTATCCCGATGCCCATCGATATCTTCTGGAGGTCCCAGTACTGCTCGGCGCTTCCGATGGTGTAGTTCTCGCTATCAGCCTCAAGGCTGGAGTGGACGAGCAGTTTCGTCAGCTCCTCCTCCGTCCAGCTGAGAATCCCTCCAAGCTCGGAGGCGCTTTTGTAGTACTCCGCCCCTATTGCCTGAAGCCCCGCATCGGCGTCGCCGTTGCCCAAGTACATAAGGAACTCCCCAACCGTGACAGTGTTCCTGTGCTTGGGTTCGTCCTTGCCCGGCAGGTAGCCGTACCATGCTGCATAGAACCAGGCGGTGTAGTCGTCGATCCAGAGGCTTGGAACATCGTTCTCGACTTTCCAGCCGCCGGTGTAGATGTTCCACTCGTATTCGCTTGGTGGGGTGGCGAAGACGACTTGGCCGGCCTTCTGCCTGTCCCACTCAAGGCGCTCGACCTTAAACCCAAAGTACTCCTCGATCAAATCTGCAACGTAGCGGCCGATTTGCCTCCTCTCGTCCTCGATGCGGATGACGAACTTAACGGTAACCGGCTCGCCGTCGAAGTACCACGTGCCGTTTACCCTTTCGAGGCTGTGGTTGTACACCGCGACTTTCTGGGCGGCCTTCTCCATGCCCTCACTGAAAAGCCGCATCGCCAAGCTGAGGTTTCCGGAATCCGTGAGGTTGAGGGTGTTATAGACCGGCCCGAAGTACTTGTTGGCCGGGTGGCTGGGCCCGATACACCCAAACATCGGGGTGGCGCCGCCTTTGTATATCTCCCGGGCGATGTACTCCCTGTCCACAAGGTAGTTCAGCGCGAAGCGGACTTCCCGAACCGCGAAGGGGTTGAAGTAGACCCTGTCGTCGACGGTAACCAACGGAGCGTCCTTGTCCGGGTCATGGTAGGTGTTGAAGGTCAGCTCGTTGTATGAAACTGTCCGGCTGTACAGATCGAGGCTTTTGAGAACGTCGTCGCTGAGACGCAGATAGTCCTCCATCGGCAGTGAGAAGAGTCCGATGTCGTACTGACCATTGGCGATCTGGCGAATAACCGCCTCGGGATTCTGGACGCCCTGGAACTCGATGACGGAGACTCCTGGATTAACAGCCCATACTGAGGGCATCACTAAGAGGAAGGCGAGGAGCAGAGTGAGGAAGAGCCTTTTCATACATGGACACCCGGGACGTTGTTTGCACCAGGCATTTCAACACCCAATGGCTGATTAGAACACCTGGAGATATGTATCTCGCGGCATTATATAAGCTTTACTACGGATGGGAAAAAGATAGGGTGTGACCCAATTAGCCTTAGCTTCATCCACCACGCAAACCTTAAATATATTCTCGTGAAAATTATTTCCATGAGAATAATTCGTAGGAAAATCGAGCTGAAGGCCCTAGACGGGTCTGGCTGGAAGATGCTCTACGGCAGGAGAAAGACCGGAAAAACCTTCCTCGTTCAGAAATTCCTCGATTATGACGAGTTTTTCTTTGTGGGGAGGGACGGCGTGGTTTACGACAGGATAAACGCGGGAACGATGACCAGTGCCGAGTTCATCAACCTGTTTCCCAGACTCTTGAAGGACGGGAGAATCGTGGTTGATGAGTTCCACCGCCTCCCAAGCAACTTCCTTGACCTCCTGCACGCGTACTCCGGGAGCGGGGAGGTTACCCTCATAACCTCGACCCTGTGGCTCGCAAAGAGAACCCTGCTCGGAAAGGGGAGTCCCCTGCTTGGGATTGTTACACCAGCTAAGATCGGCCTGATAGACGAGAGAGAAATCTTAGTGGAGCTTTCTAGGGAACTTGAAGGGAAGGAACTGGTTGAGGCGTCTACCTACCTTCGCGAGCCACTGCTAGTCCAGCCCTACAGGCCTCCCCTGCGGGAGTTCTTAACCGACTACCTATTCTCCGCGGCCCCGATGATAAAGGAGCTGATAGGTGAGGCCTTTACTGAGGAGGAAAAAGAGCTAACGGCGGTCTATGAGGCCGTTATGAAAGGGATTGCAAGTGGTAAGAGGACGAGCACAGAGCTTTCATCGCTCCTCTACTCAAGGGGCCTCATAGAAAAGGACAACCCGGGCGTTCTCCAGAGGTACCTCTCGATCCTGACGGACATGGGAATACTCAGGAAGCTCCCGGTGACGGGTAAGAGGAGAAAGAAGTTCTCCTACATGCATCTATCTCCTCTCCTTGACCTGCACTTCTATCTCGAGGCGAAGTACGCCTACACCGAGCTCGAAACGCCGAAGGAGTTCATAGAGCGGGCCGTTAGCGAGAAGGTTCCAAAGGCCGTAGAGGGTTTCGTTGAGTCCCTGCTCTCGAAAGTTTACGGGCTGAGGCAGATCAGGATAGAAATGCCCAAACTTGAGCTCGATATCGCCCTCCAGGGCTTTAAGAGGCTGGAGCTCGTTGGGGAGGTCAAGTGGAAGAACCGCGTTAGAAGGGAAGAGGTCAGAAAGATAGAGGACAAGCTCGGAAAATTCGACTGCAGGAGGGTTTTGGTTGTACCGTCCGAGGATGTTCTCGAAAAAACACCCCAAGGAGTCGAAGTTCTAACTCCCGAAAAGCTTCTAGAGCTGGCTAGGGAGAGTCTCAAAAATATAGAAGGGGGGTAATCACTCTATCTTTGCCCCGCACACCGGGCAGAACTTCGCCCCTTCGGGAACTATGTGGCCGTTGGGACAGCGTTTTATCTCGTGACCGCAGTAGGGGCAGAACCTGGCTCCGGGCGGAATCGGCTTGCCGCAGTAGGGACAGATTTCCTGCTGTGCCGCCGGAGCGGCCGGTTGGGCTGGCTGCTGTGGGTTCGGGTAGCCCGCAGGTGGAACGCCGCCACCAGAGTACGGCTGCGCCGGCTGTGTCGGTTGAGCAGGCTGCTGGAGGAGCTGGGGCATTATCACCATTCCAGTTCCAACGGCCGCTCCTTCACTCTTTCCAAGTTCAGCCGCCACCTGCTTTGCCGTGTCCATCTGCATCACGGCCTGAGCGTTGCCGGTCTGCATTATCCAGAAGAGCCTCTGGCGCCACTCGTCGGTCGTGTTTACGCCCTCGATTTTCACGTCCACCAGCTCAAGGCCGAGCCGCCTGAAGTCCTCCATCAGCTTGACCTTCACCTGAGTGCTCACCATGTCGAGGTTCTGGAAGAGGTCGACGATTGAGTAAGCGGATAGGTGCTTCATCATGCCCTCGTTGAAGTAGGCGCGAATGAACTTGGTGACGTCGCTGGTATCGTAGAGGCTCTGGCCTCCGACCACCTCAGTGATGAAGAGCACAGGGTCGGCAACCTTGAACCAGTAGACACCGTAGTACTTAACAGGGGCCAGTTCCCTCGTCTGCGTCTCTCCCCCGTAGCGCCCCTGGAACTGCTTCATGCTGACGAAGATCACCGTTGCCTTGAAGGGGCTGTTGCTTCCGCCAACGAGCTTGTAGAGGAGGGGAAGGTTCTGCGTTGTTAACGTGTGCCTCCCCGGTCCCAGGACGTCGTAGATTTTGCCGTCGCGCATGAAGACGGCAACTTCATACTCATGCACTATGAGCTGGGCACCCCACTTTATGACCTCGTTCGGGTACCTCCAGATTATCTCGTCTTCACCCGGGTTCACCCACTCGATTACCTGCACCATCTCACTCACCAGCCGCGAAGCTCATTCTTTCCTTCAAAACCTCCTCGAAGGAGTTGAGCTTGTCGTCGAGGTCGAGAACCGCCATGCCCAAGGCCTGTGGGTTCGCTATCTGGCCGTTTATAGCCTTGACGGCGTTGAGTATCTCCTCTGCCAGCTCTATCATCTTCGCATCGTACTCTATGAGCCTGTTGAGCTCCTTCTCCTTGAACTTCACCCTGTCGAAGTAGCCGCGGTAGCCTGCTTCAGCGTGTCTCACCCTGCTCTCAAGGGCCATCAGCTTCTTCCTCATCGTGTCGAGGGCCATGAGCTGCTGGCAGCTCACCATGGCACACCTCTGGATTGCCCTCTCCATCTCGCGCCTGGCCTGGGCGAGAGTGTCGGCGACCTTTCCGCGGATGAGTCTGTCGTCCTCCCTCAGGAGTTCCTTCTTTTTGTAGCCATGGAAGCCCGGAATCACGAGCTCAAGCTTTTCAACTATCGAAGTTTCCTTCCCCATAAACAACACCTCACATCGGTCTGAAGTACGTGTTACCCTTGTTGACCCTCATAACCTCGCTGACCTTCCTCCTCTTAACGGAGCCCTTCCGGAATATCCCGAACGCTCCGGCACCGGCAGGGATAAGCCCACCTATGAGGCCCCAGGCGCTCCCGTAGACCCCGGTGGCGATGATGCCAAAGACGAGCCCTGCCACGATGACGCCAATTCCGAGGGCGGTGGCTTTCTTCCTCGCGCTGCTCATCAGGGGGTATTCGCCCTGGATGACCCTTCCGTCGGTCCCGTCAACGTATCCCTCGAAGGACTCCCCTCCGTACTCGTAGTGGACCTCCCAGAGCGGGTAGTGGACGAGCCCCTGGTACTTGACCTCAATCTCGTAGTCCCCGAGGGACTTATCCTCCTCCATCGCCTCGCTCCTCAGGGCACTCTCCATCATGCTCCTGGCCATCGCTTCCGCTTCCTCCTTCGAAAGCTCGGGCTCGTAGTACTTCCCCTTCCCGACTATGGCCTCATCGAAGAAGCGTTTGCCCCTTATCGGGAACGGGTAGCCTTCAAGAAGCCCGCTGAAGGGGGATCCTGCTGGGATTCCGACGAAGCGTATCTCCTCTATGGTGGACCACCTCTTGCTCCTGCCGTGGAGATAGAAGAAGTACACCGGAACCCAGTGGAGCTGCTTCTTGGTAACCTTTGCCCCTGTTATGTCCGCCGGGGCACCGTACTGCCTTGACAGGAACTTGAGCAGAACACCGCCGGCATCTTTCCTCATCGACGGGAAGAAGTAGTGTTCTTCCCCGGCTTCCTCACCGGTGTGAACGTGGAAGGTCGTCCCGCAGTAGGGACAGGTGGCAACACTAACCGTATCGGGGACTTTAAACTTCGCCGAGCAGGTGGGACACTGAACTTCCATGCTCTCACCTCCTCAACGCAGCAAGGAATGAGCCGCTCCGCTCGAGCCTCTGGCCCTCCAGCACCATCGCCCCGAAGTAGCCGCTCATTCCGCCACCAAGGATTACCGCAAGCAGTGAAACAAGTAGAGAACCGTTGACGGCTCCGTAGGCGGCACCGGCTGCACCTATTATCGGACCGAGGACAACGCCGGCCATGTACTGGGCGCGTCTCCAGATGGGCATGGGTTCCGTGGCAGCAACGTCCCTTCCGTCCCAGCCGGCAAAGACCGTGTGGAATATCGAGTTCTCGACCTTGTAGTAGACCGTCCACATCGGGAGGAGGACGAGGGCGACGTTTTGAGGCTCGTCCGCCGTCACGTCAAAGCGGTCTATTCTGTCTGCTTTGGCCGAGTAGCGGCTCCTTACCACGTCTACAGCATCCTCGCGCATCACCATCTTCGCCTGTGTCTCGTCCATTTCCGTGTTGAGTATCTCAAGCTTTACCTTCCCCCACTGGTCCTCGTCAAGGTCAAGGAGCCTCTTTCCTTCCGGCCGGGCCTTAGAGTAGTGGTGTATGATGTCATCGACGCCGAAGCTTTTCACCTGCCTCCTTGCGGAGCCGATGAGGTTCAAAACCTCGTCAACGTAGTCGTGGTAGTGCCTCTCAACGGTGTGGCAGTGGGTTTCGCCCTCCGAGTCGGTGTGGCACTCCTCCTCGCGCACCATGTACTCGACGTCACCCCCGACGTGAACGCTGCCAACCCAGTAGGGGGCGTAGTGGCCTTCGATATCGACTATCTCAATCCTCTCCTTCATGCGCTTGAGGTCGAAGTCCCTCTCTACCCTGTTCCAGAAAGCCTTGGCTATGGCGTTTTTATCAATGGTCGGGACGATGTAGATGTTCTCCGTCTTTAGGTTGCCGCTTACATGGTTCGGAAAACCGCAGTAAGGACAGATAGCGACTATTGTCTCGGGAGAAACCTCAAGGGGGGCTCCACATCGTTCACATTTAAAACCGGCTTCCATAGACACCACTCTTATACTTAGGCGTCCTCTTAGTATTTAAGACTGACGCATTCGAAATTCAGAGTCTGAATGTTGATGTTCGAGACAAAAATCTGTGGAATATCTTCCCAAAACAAATCAGGTTTCGAAATTAGAACAGAAAGTTTAAAACTCAAATGTGCCTATTGGTAGTGGTATCCAGAATGTTGGATATTTAACAAGGGTGATAGATATGAATACAAGAGCCGCGTCTAACGGTTCAGGCCTTTACGTTTCCTGGGCCGTTAATCCCTTCGAACCGCTCTATAAAATATGGCCAGATATGGCCAGGATTGACAATGAGGATGCCGTTCCCCACCTGGTAGGTAATCTCAGGCTCTCATCAGGAGGAATCGTTGATTTTGAGGTTAGTGCAGTCGCCCACGAAAAACCCACCAGACTTTTGTTCCGGGATGGGAATGAAGTCCTGTTCATCCTGCCGATAAACGTTGGGGACGGGGTCGAAGGAGCCTACATAAAAATTCTCGAAATCCTGGAGGGAGTATTATGAAGCGAAAATCCACCCGGGTGGAGATAAACGCAGACGTCAGGACCATAAAGGAGATCCTAAACGATCCTGCCCAGTTCATCACAAACTGGCCGTATGTTGTGAAGGTAAACACCCGGGAAGGCATTGAGGCGGAGATAATGCTCCCAAGGTTCGTCTTCAAGTTCAGGGACACCTACAGATTCACATTCCATGAGGACTACAACAGCCACATATACGAGGGTGTTGGAAGGAAGAGCCATCTCACCGCGGTTGTGAGTCTCAAGGAATGGCAGAAAAACGTTAGCGCTGAAATCGAGCTGTCCTACAGCGGAAGGGGGGAATTCCTCCTCGGCAAAACGCTGGAGATACTGGCAGAGGGTATTTCAAAGGCCCTTAAGGATCTCGCGGAGAGCATGCATCCCCCGGCCGTCGATGTCCCAACGGTTGAAGCGGCCCTCAGTGTGGACTTTTCTGACCCAATGAGCGTGGCAAGTTTCCTGGCCAAGGCAAAGATGGTGCACAGCGGTCTTCACATAATAGGGGCAGGGAAACTTTTGGAGCTCGTGATGGAGCTCAGAGGAAACATCAGGGACGAAGTGCTTTACGTCTCCGGTATTACACAGGACGGCACAAAATCCTTCAAGCTTCTGCTCAGGAGAACTCAGCTTCTTGCCGTTGAGTACAGGGATTCTGAAGGAACCAAGACGGTCAAGGCAGATACTGAGTCCAGGATGAAGGAAGCTCTGGAGCTTGTTTCCAGAGTTGAGGGCACTTACATGGTCAATGTCTGGGTTCCGGTTGGAGGTGTTTGACATGATAAGAAACATGAACATATACCCCCTCTATGACGACGGGGATCACAAAGTTTACTGGCTCGGAATCGAGGAGGCCGAAGACGAGAAGGGTATTCTTACAAACCAGTATCTCGTCATAGACAGAAACGAGGCGGCTTTGATAGAACCCGGGGGATTCTTTGTGTTTTCAAGGGTTCTGAGGAACGTCTCCTCCGTCATCTCCCCCACGCAGATAAAATACCTCATGTACTCCCACCAGGATCCGGATGTGGTTGCGGGCTTAAACCTCTGGTTTGAATACGCCCCGCTTGCAAAGCTCGTTATCTCCGAGCTCTGGGTCAGGTTCATACCCCACATGGCGGTTCTAAGTGCTGGCAGGACGGTGGGAATACCTGACAGAGGAATGGAGTTCCAGCTTGGGGGCTCAACAATAAGGGCGATTCCCTCTCACTACCTCCACAGTCCGGGCAACTTCTCCTTCTACGACGAGAAGAGCGGGATACTCTTCAGCACTGACATAGGTGCCGCGGCGTTTCCCGAGGGTGAATGGTACCTCTTCGTTGAGGATTTTGAAGAGCACGTCAAACATATGGAAGGTTTCCACAGGAGGTACATGAGCTCAACGAAGGCACTTAGGGCATGGGTTCGCTCCGTTCGGAGGCTGAGTCCCAGGGTCATAGCCCCACAGCACGGGGCAATATTCCGGGATGAAAACGTTGGCAGGTTCCTAAACTGGCTGGAGGGCCTTGAGGTCGGCATAGATGTCTTTGAGAATGAGTTTTACGGGGAGTAATCATCTCTCCAGCATTTTTCTTACCAGTTCGACAAGCTCCCAGAGGTTATCCACGTAGTAGTCAGCACCATCGATTTTCCCGAAGCGCGTAACGTTGACCACCTTCATGCCCGCACGCTTTCCTGCCAGCACGTCGTGGTGGCTGTCGCCTACCATCATGGCCTCCCGGGATTTAAGACCGAGCGCCTTCAGGGCCTTTTCAACGAGGTATGGGCTTGGCTTGACGCCGTCGAGGTTTGAGTAGTCCTTCCCATAGACAACCTCGAAGTATTTCCCCAGATCAAAGAGGCTCAAAACGAACTCCGTGCACTCCTGAGAGGCGTTGCTCACCGCGGCGAGCTTCAAGCCCATCGCTTTCAGCTCTTCAAGGGCATCAACGTCAGGGAAGGGCCGTATCCTTCCCCGTTCGGCCATCCACCGGCGGTACTGGAGATTCACGCGGTCGACGATTTTCCAGAACTCCACGTGGTCTATCCCAAAGCGCTCGACGTAGCTCCGGGGCAGATCCCCCCTCACCGTCTTCCTGTAGGTCTCGTAGTCCAGCTCGATGCCGTGCTTTTTCAGCTCCGGAAGAACCCATCCCTCGTACCATTTCCTGTGGTCGTAGCCCTCGTAATAGACCAGGGTCTCGTCGACGTCGAATATCAATCCTTTGAGCATGCCTCGGCCTCCTGGACTGGTCATCACCCTTCAGCCGGTTGATCCTTCGTCATCGGCGTAGAAAGTAGGAAAAAGGAGTTAAAAACCTTCAGAACAGCTCCTCAAGCTTGACGTCGATCTTGTCCGGGTTAAAGGGCAGGACGTGCCTGGTGGTCTTTGGCGAATACACCTCGCCGCGCTTGACGAGCTCCATAACCTCCTCCTTGCTCGGTGCCTTCCTGATGAAGACGTAGTCGATCTCGCCCTTGCCCATGTCCTCCCTCGCATCTTCCTTGAGGCCGTAGTAGATGAGCTCGATTTTACCTTCAACGCTCATCTCGTCCAGAACCTTGCTGACCTTCTTCTGCTCCTCAAGGCCTCCGGGGATGGAGAAGCTCTTCTCGCCGACGAGGGCAAAGGCTATCTCGCCCCTCTCGGCCTTCTCCTCGGCCTCGGGGTCTTCAATCACCTCAAGTCCCTCGGCTTTGAGCCTCTCAAGAACCTCCTCAAGGTTCCCCTTGAAGGCCGGGTACCAGGTGTAAACCTTGACATCGTCGCTGAAGTAGTCAAGGATAACCGATGGAGCTCTCTTCGCGCCGAGCTTCTGTAAACCCGCCCAGCGGTGGTGACCGTCAACTATCAGGTACATGTCCTCACCGGGAACCTTGGCGAGGAGCATGGGCTTCCAGAAGATTCCACTACCGGTAACGCTCTCGATGAAGGCCTCAAGCTCCTTCTGGACGAGCTGCTCGTGGGGCTTCATCTTGTCGAGCTCGATAAAAACGTAGTCGACCTTAACCGTCGGAATGTCATACTTCGGAACCTTTTCAACTCCCATGAGCATACCTCCCGTGGGTTTACGATGGGGTAAACGTGCCGGGGGATAAAAAGCTTGTGGCAAAGGTTAAATCGTTTTAATATGAAGTGGACGATGATGAGGAACGTCGCTGATCTGCCCCTCCACGGTGGGCACGTCCCACCCTGGCTCGCCCAGAGGATGAGGAAGCTCACCCGGTTAGTGCTTATTCTGGCAGTTGAGGAGTATGGGACAAAGGGTCTCCTCGAAAGGCTCTCAGACCCGGTCTGGTTTCAGGCCTTCAACAACCTCATCGGGATGGACTGGGACTCTTCCGGCTCGACGACGGTGACGGCTGGCATAATAAAGGACGCCCTCTGGAGGGAGGAACTCGGAGTAAAAGCGGCCGGTGGGAAAGGAAAGAAGAGCCGAATGACTCCAGAGGAGCTGAAAACCATAGCGGAGCTCTACGAGCTCGACCCTGAGCCATACGTCAGAACCTCCCGGCTCGTTGCCAAGGTTGATACCGTTGCCCTCCAGACCGGCTACCAGCTCTACCACCACGTCTTTTTCCTTGATGAGGAGGGCAACTGGGCGGTAATACAGCAGGGCATGAACGAGAGGGAAAGGATGGCGAGGCGCTTCCACTGGTTTGATGCTGAAACCTTTACCCTCGACCCCCACAAGGCCATTGCAGGACTGAGGAGGGAGTTCGCCCTCAACACCGTCTCGAAGGACGCGAGAGAATACCAGAAGACGCTCCTCGACATCGTCCAGGAAAAGCCGGCGAAGATAGAGCGCGAGCTTGAGAGTTTGAAGGCGATGGCGAGGGGTTACCGCCCGCTGGTCTATTACAGGCCCCGCGAGCCCTGGGAGAAGGACCTGCTGAAGCGCTACGAGAGCCTCGGGAGGTTCGAGCTGAACAGGAAAGCTCTGGAATTTGCGAAGGAGCTCAGCATTTCGAACTACGAGGAATTTCTGCTCCTTAAAGGCCTCGGGCCGAGCACTCTGCGTGCTCTCTCGCTCGTCCTGGAGCTGGTTTACGACGTCCATCCGAGCTGGAGGGACCCGGTAACGCACTCGCCTGACCCTTTCAAGTTCACCTACGCCGTCGGCGGTAAAGACAGGGTTCCCTTCCCGATAGACAAGCCCGCCTACGACGAACTGATTTCCTTCCTTGAGGAGCTCGTATCAAAGCACCCTGAGGAAAAGGCCCTTGTGAGGAACGTCACTAAGATAACGAAGAACTGGAAGTTCCCGGAGGGGGAGAAGAGGGCGACGTAACCAGTTACATGAATGGATAATCTGCACGTTTGAGAATGTCATTTAGATTGTCTTTTATCACATGGGTCTTTATTTTGGGTGACAAGTAATTCTCCATCCATTCCTGATACAATTCCTTGAATTTAATAGACTTCCATCTTGGTGCTTCATTACTGGAGATAATCTCCCTCAGGTTATATACATGAGGAAAGATATAGACCCCTCTTTTGATGTTATGATATTCAAAACCGGGTAATCCGATTATCCTAAACGCCTTCGCCAGCAACTTCATTTTACGAGAGGGACTAACAAAAACTGATTTTTTTACGTTTTCTCCCAGTAAGCGAAGTAATTCTTGGTACATACTATCACTAATATGAAAAGTTCCAGCTCCCCTGCTATACCCTGCAAAAACGCTGAGAGGCTCCCCCTTGAAGTACAAGTCCTCATAAATCTTACTACGGCCGTAAGCACTGAGTGTATATGTGAAAAGAAGATTCGATGGCAGCACACGTTTTTGTTTTAATGTTTTTCTCCCATGGTACTTTCTGTGGTATTCCTCTCGTATCTCTGCCGAAACAAGAGACATTGAGACTAGCTTCCCACCGAATATTCGATTATAGGGGGGTAGAGCACCTACTCTTTGACCATATAGTGATTGATTAATCCAGTAATCCCTTTTTTCCTTTGTTATCCCAAGATACTCATCTCTAGCCCGACAATACATGACTGGACTTTGTAGAACAACTAATCCAAAAGGCAAGTTATGATATTTATCGAATACTAAGTAGCTAATCTTTCGTCCAATAGATCTCTCATATGGAAGACTCCACCACACTAAATTCCACCACTTGAACAAAATGTAGTTATCATCTTGCTTACTTGCATCCACAAAGCGCAGTTCTAATTTAATATCCTCAATGCTGATCTCGACTTCTTTATAATACTCCCTAATTAGAGGAAAGTTATGTTCTAAGAACTTTCTATTTGCTTGAAGTTGTTCTAATCGCCTTTTACTATGTAATGCTCTTAAGAATTCCTTTGAGCTTTTTGAGGGTTTTAGATGGGGATTTACTGAGAATCCTATGTCTTGAAAGTATTGTAATAGCCGTTGTCTAACGACTTCGATGTCTTCAGTATTCATTTTATCACCTAATCCCCGTATTAAAAACAAAATCCCAGTTCCGCATCAGTTCAATAATGGCTCTGTGTACTAAGTGTGTGTGTTTAAATTATTTACTTCTAGGAACTCCCTAGTATAGTCTAAAGCAGTTATGAAAAGTGGGGATCCTGAGACCGAAAGTGGAGATACTGGGCCAAAGACCATAAATGGGTACTCTCTTTCGCCTAAAACCGCTGAGCTCTGTGGATCTTTAAATGCCTGATATAATGCGAGGTAATTATTGCCCATCCCTCCACCAACCAGCTCTTTGAGAGTTCTTAACTCAGAGCCCCAAGATAACCCATATCCAAAGAAATACACTCTCATTTGATTTATGAGTTCTGGGTGCAAACTTGCTATAGTTTGACTTATAAACATCCATCCAAGACCATATTTTCTTGTTGTTCTAACTGCATCAACAAAATTCATTCTTAATGCTTCCATTTCTTCATCTTCCTGCTTTTCCCTAGGTGCAAATCTATGGGCCTCATCTACAACTACCAACGTGTTGATATGCTTGCCCTGCTTGAATTGCATATTACCTTGGTGTTGTAATTCAGAGATAATATCATTCAATATTAGAGCTTGGACTTTCTCATTCCAAAAGATGTCCTCTGCACCTTGTTCGGAAAGATCAATAAATACAATTGCCTTTTCTTCGAGAGTCTTTTGTATCAATTCATCAATGGAAACCCTACCTGATTCTTTTGAAAATAGTAATGCTATCTTTTTCCATTCTTGGTATAGTTCATCATATCTGGTCTCAATGGCTGTCCTAACACGCTCTTGATATGACTCCCCGACATAGATTCTACGGATTATGTCGTCTCTCTGAACAAACTCCATGACTTGATCAAAGACGTCTTTAAGATATGCAACATCCAACGAGGGGATCCTTCTTTCTCGGAACTCTGGAAGTGTTCTTTGGTATCTTCCATGCCTCCATTTTGTAGGATTCAACAGAAAACTCACAATTAGATCAGCAGCGATTTCTTGGTTTTCTGTAGCTCTTACACCCATTTTATCAAGAAATCCAGATAGAACCAGCATTTTCTTAAGGGTTTCTGAGTTGGTCAGTGAGATCCCCGTTATTGAATGTAGGTATATGTTTCTTCCCAGTTTCTCTTGAAGAACTTTCTTTAGAATCCCGTTATTGGATATTTCCCGCGAAAATTCTCCTTGTGGGTCAAGGACTACAATAGACATTTCTGGATGTCTAGCGTATGCAACAATCACCATGCGGGCAAGATATGATTTTCCAGAACCAGTTTTACCAAAGATCCCGATATGATACGCCTCGCCTAATCCTCTACCATCCTCACTCTTCCCAAAGTGCTTGAAAATCATTGGAAGCAGGATATTGGTATTATATATCCTCCCGATATAGAAGACCTCGCTCTTGTGGGGTTCCATAAGCGAGTCCAATACTGTTTGAGTTAGAAGATATACTGGAGTGCCAGTAGGAGGGACTGAAGCCATCCTACTGGGAATTACTAACTCGTCATCATTAATGGAATATACAGCACTTATCCCAATTTCTATTTGCCTTGTATCCTGTTTGGCTGTTAGAGGATTAGCTTCACCTCTTACGCTTATAATCTTTTTAATTGGATGTCTCTCTATGTGGGGATTTCTAAGCTGTATTGAGGTTATCTGCCCTATGGCATACGTCTGCAGATTATCCTGAAGAAAGGATACCAAACAAGGATACCCAACAATTCCTTTATCATATGCAGTCTCTAATAGTTCCACGTTCAGTGTCAAATTGGTGGAAGGAGACACTACTATCCCAATTCGCTCAGAGGAAGCAATACCCTCTTCAATTTTTACTCTTATCCCCTCAGTCATAACCACCCACACTCCGATATTCATGCATTGAGAGAAGGACACTTATCGGATCAACATCTTCCATAACTGCGAGATCAGAGAGAACAATATCTTTCACTTGAGATAAAGCTCCACCCAAATGTTTAACAAACAAATCTGCAAGGTAGAGAGGGTATGGTTCTATAATTCCCGGAAACTTTGCCTGATCTTGTAATGCCTTGATTGCCATGGCTAATCTTGCAGGATTTCTAGCCACGGATTTAGGTATTTCAACCCTAAGCGCAGGTTGGGAAGAAGAGGGTTTATAGTATACCACATACAAGTTGTCTAGTGCCGAGATAATCTTGCGATAATACTCTTCAGCAATATTTGCACCAACTATCTCTTTAATTTTCCCTTTCCCACTAATGTGCCATTTACCCTCTTCCTGTCGTTTTACAAGGGGGATAGGACCAACAATTTCTTCGGACTTCATTATAACTGAAAGAAGGGCTTTATCATTGTACTTTCCTTGGATGTCTTTAAATAATTCTTCGTGTTCACTGGAAAGGAAAGTTATAATTTCGTCACGACTACTGTATTTAGGTACTCCTGCAAACACTTGATCTCCCTTAGGAGAGGTGATTACTTTGAGATAATTTCTCAGAGTTTGTTCTGCTCGTCTTTTGAATTCATCGTTTAACGAGATAGGAACCTCCTCGCTATCGAGTTTTGAGAATGTCATGCCAATTTTAATTAGATGTGTAGTAAGTGAACCATCAATTAAAACAACATTGTGCGGAGCGTTGGATGCGAGTTCCAATTCATAAGAGAACATCAATCCTCCCGCAATAGTAGGAGTGTCTGCTTTGTGTTCCACAGGAACTATCTTTGAAATATGATGTGGTTGCTTCCATAATCTTTTTTCGTATGGGGGAAGACCTTCCACAGCAACTGCTGCAATGCCTACAACGTCTACAGCAATCTGCCGGCTAATAGCGTATGCTCCGTCAACTCCACATACAGTAGGATCAATTCCTCTATACTCCAAAATGTCCCCACTGCTCTTTAGTAACTCTTTCTGTTCAAGAGCGTGCCTCATCTTTCCTTTTAATTTCTGAAGATGTTTCAAATACGAGTCTACTGCTGGAAAAACTGTAGTGCTATATTGACTAATCATATCATCAACCATAGCTTCGGGAAGGAAATCTAAGGGACTCTCATTATTTACCGCCATTACATTTTATCTAACAACACAAAATTAATAAAGTTTTCTGAGATAATAAAAACTGGTGAGATCCATGAATGTGGACATAGTACTATTCTCTTCGAACTATCGCCCTGAATATATGCAGGATAACTTGAGAATACTTGCTTATCCATCAGGACACATTATGCACTATAGGTACAGAACTAAATGGGTAGATAAAGCTCTACTCAGTGACCTAGAAAATGAGGACAAGAGAAAGGGATTGAGGGGAAAAGACGTTCTGATAATCACTATCGGGAATAGTATGCCATCATCCAATAGGAACTCTTGGCAGTTTTATCCCATACGAAAAGGGAGTATAGTAGATATTTACGAGAAAAATGGCGTAGTCCATGTGTATTTCCAATTGTCTGACAAGCTAGTGGGTTATGATATTAACACTCAGATCAATCTCACAAGTAATCTCAGGTCATCTTTTTCAAGCTATGCAACATATTTTACGTCTCTTAGCAAAGTCGTCCAAAATATTATTAGTACCAATCTTGAAGAGAAACCCTTGGAAGAGCAATGGGACCAGCTTGTAGACATACTTTCCAATGACCCCGATTTCAGAGAGGTTTTATTCTATAGGTTCGAGATATTATCTACTCATAACCAAGAGACTCAAATCATCAAACCTACTATCCATGATCGTATATCCCTCAAAAGTGAGTATAAAGTTTCTTGTTCAGAGGAGTATATTCTGAAAATATATATACGGGAGAATGCTAACACGACCATAAAATCTGACAGTAAGCTAATAGTAGAAAGCACGACTTCAAATATAATAATCATGCCATCCAAGATACCAATCTGGCTCATTGCAGATGAAAAGAATATATTACTTAAGATCCGTACTTGTGCTAAATACAATCTGGCTCAGATAATCATAAAGGGAGATAATATCGTCACGGCATATATAGATGATATCTTCTTGCATTTACAACCAAAATTGTTCAATAGAGAAGAACTTTTATTGACAATGTTTGCTGTGGGTTTATTATTAAGTTCCGGAGCAATTGGGATATTTGCTCAAGTATTCCCTCTTTCATTAAAACTAGGAGCATGGACAGCATTTGTATTAACACTCTTTGGAATACTATTATCCACAATAGCCATTGCCAAGTTATCCTCCCAGAATAGTTAATGTTATCTTATCTCCTTTTTTAGAATGTCATTAAACTGAAAACTGAGAGTCTCGAAGTTGCCCTGTCCCTTTGCTATTATCACGTCGACCCTCTCGAAAACTTCCTTAAACTCCTCCGAGACCCGATCGAGGGGAACGCCGACTATCCTTGTCCCCGTCGAGATTATTCTGGCGAATTCGCCGAAGCCAGCCCTCTCAAGGTCTTTAACCGTTGCGTCGTTGATTATTGGGCCGTCTTTAGCCGCAACGTAGACTTCTATGTGCGGGAAGGCATCTTTCAGCTTTCTTATGAAGAGCCTGTCAAAGTAAATCTCGCCGCAGTTGTCCGTGAGGTAGAGGAGGGTCTTAGCTTTCCCCAGCCTATCGAAGAGCTCATCGGAGTGGTCAACGTAGAGCTCCTCGCCGAGCATCGCCTTAACGTCCTCCTCGATCCTCTCCGGGGAGTATCCGACGGCAAAGTCTATCACGTTGCCGATTATGGCGAGCTTTAGTGCAGTCTTCAGGTCTATCTCCTCCTCCACAAGGTCGGAGACTATCTTTTCGGCGAGCCTGTTTGAGAGCTCCTTGTATTTCCTGAACGGGTCGTCGTTGCCTATGACTCTGTAAACGCCTAGGAAAACCTCGCTACCGAAAACAGCGGGGATTGAATCCTCGTTTATCCTTGCCATGAACTTTGCCGCCTCGATGACGCCCCTCTTTCTAAGCCCTAAGTCGTCCGTGCCCATCTCGACGATTTTTTGACACTGGTTGGCGGCACAGGCAAAGCACTCGTAGTGTATCTTCATGCTCACCACCTAAAGATGAAAGGTTTTCGGGCTTTTTAACATCACTGGCAGAGTTAAGGAAGAGCCACTCCAAGGGGTTTGAGAGTACGGGAAGCTTTGCAGTGTAAAGTCCATCAAAGTTTGTGGTTCTTGATGAGTTTGCTGGTTAAGGAGAGTCGATCAAACTCAACGGGACTACCGGCCGTGCGTTGGAGCAAAGCTCCAACGTCGCTCAAGCAAAAGTTACTGGGGGTGTGGGGGCGGTAGCCCCCAGCAACCTTTGCTTTCGCAAAGCTTGACCAAATGGTTCTGACTCCCTTTAATCGCCTTGGAGCAGTTCGTACGTGCTTTGTAATGGGGGAGGCTTTTAGTGGCTTTCCGGGGTAGGGGGCTGATATCTGCTGGGTTTCTCTCCCTGCGCCCTCCGGGCGCTGTTAAAAGTAAAACCCTCTCTAAAAACGTCAGTTTGAGTGTGAAACCACCGGAAGTAAAGCACATGAAAAGCACGTACGGACTTTGATGAAACTTTGCGAAGGCAAAGTTTCTTATGGTGGGCCCGCGGGGGTTCGAACCCCGGACCTCCACCTTGTAAGGGTGGCGTCATAACCATCTAGACCACGGGCCCGCCCGAAATAGGAGAAGGGAGGGGAGTTATAAAATTTTCTACTTCCCAACGCCCCTCCTGACCTTCACGGCCAGGCCATTTTGGAAGACCCTGAGTTCCTCGCCGTTGAGCAGGGTCTGGCCGGTAGCCAGCAGCTCGTCCCTCTCGTTCACGACCAGAACCTCGTCGTAGGGTCTTATCTCCGGGTCGGCATCGACCACGAACTTGGCAAAGACGTTCTTTCCGCGCTTCGCGAAGGGCTCGGCATCCTCGTTGACCACCACGCGCATCCTCGGGAACGGCAGAACCTTGTGGAGCCTCTTTGCCCCCTCTATCCCGAGCGTTAGGAGGCCGTCTTCGGCCCTGAAGGTCGCGAGGTGCCTGCCCTTCGCCTTTATCTGCCGCGGCATGCCGGTCTTCCTGGAGAGCTCGACGAATGCGTCTCTAAAGGCATCACCCGCACCTTCACCGAACTGGTACTCCGCTATGGCCATGATGTAGTTCCTCGCCTCCCTCCTGGCAGGCCTGGTTATAGAGAAGTCCTCCTCGCCTTCGCTCTGGGCGAATGGATAGCTCAGGCTGAGGTACTTCGGAATCTCGCCGAATATAGGGTGTTCTACCGTCTCGGAAAACTTGCTCTTAACGCGCTCGGCCCTCTCCTTAGCACGCTGAACGATCGGCCAGCTCATCGCTTCCTCGCTGACCTTGAAGAAGGCGCTCGCCTTGGTTACGGGCTCGTTCTTCTCAAGGTACTCCCTGTACTCCAGCAACCTCTTGTAGGCGGCGAACATCTTCGGGTGGGAGCGAGCCCTCTCATCGACGAGCTCCCAGAGGGTCCCCTCCTTTATCGCCTGCTTGACACGGTTGAGCTCCTCGCGAATGACCCAGAGGTTGTGGAGAGCTAAAAGCCTCGCCCGCTCCTCCTTCGGCATTTCATGGAGTTCCTGCGGGGTGTAGCGGCTGCAAACGGGACAGGAACAGGGGAAGTAGTCGAGCTCCTCCAGGCGTTTCGTCCCCTCGGGTGTTAGATAGCGGTCGTCCTTTGCGTAGAGGGCGTAGCTGGCTGAGTCAAAGAGGTCTATCCCCAT